>NZ_JAMPKG010000013.1:0-2500 GCF_039962015.1 Trichocoleus sp. AS-A1
CGGTTCGTGGTTGCTACATTAATAAAGCGGTCGGGAGAGCAAGCGAAAGTGAAGCGACACCGAAGCGCACCGAACCTAGAAAAAATAATAGTTTGAAAGCCAAGTAAACACAAGTACCTCGTCAAAAAAATCAGGTGAATTGGAGGAAACTTCAATCACCAAGACGAAGTCGGTAGGAAACTTATAGTTTCCAATAGCCAAAAAAACAAACTCACTTAACACAATGGAGAGTTTGATCCTGGCTCAGGATGAACGCTGGCGGTCTGCTTAACACATGCAAGTCGAACGGGAATCTTCGGATTCTAGTGGCGGACGGGTGAGTAACGCGTGAGAATCTGCCTTCAGGACGGGGATAACAGTTGGAAACGACTGCTAAGACCGGATGTGCCGAGAGGTGAAATATTTATAGCCTGAAGATGAGCTCGCGTCCGATTAGCTAGTTGGTAAGGTAAAAGCTTACCAAGGCGACGATCGGTAGCTGGTCTGAGAGGACGATCAGCCACACTGGGACTGAGACACGGCCCAGACTCCTACGGGAGGCAGCAGTGGGGAATTTTCCGCAATGGGCGAAAGCCTGACGGAGCAAGACCGCGTGGGGGAGGAAGGTTCTTGGATTGTAAACCCCTTTTCTCAGGGAAGAACAAAATGACGGTACCTGAGGAATCAGCATCGGCTAACTCCGTGCCAGCAGCCGCGGTAATACGGAGGATGCAAGCGTTATCCGGAATAATTGGGCGTAAAGCGTCCGTAGGTGGCTGTTCAAGTCTGCCGTTAAAGACCGGGGCTTAACCCTGGAAAGGCGGTGGAAACTGAGCGGCTAGAGTGCAGTAGGGGTAGAGGGAATTCCCAGTGTAGCGGTGAAATGCGTAGAGATTGGGAAGAACACCGGTGGCGAAAGCGCTCTGCTGGACTGCAACTGACACTGAGGGACGAAAGCTAGGGGAGCGAATGGGATTAGATACCCCAGTAGTCCTAGCCGTAAACGATGGATACTAGGTGTGGCCTGTATCGACCCGGGCCGCGCCGTAGCTAACGCGTTAAGTATCCCGCCTGGGGAGTACGCACGCAAGTGTGAAACTCAAAGGAATTGACGGGGGCCCGCACAAGCGGTGGAGTATGTGGTTTAATTCGATGCAACGCGAAGAACCTTACCAGGACTTGACATGTCCGGAACCTTCTGGAAACAGAAGGGTGCCTTCGGGAACCGGAACACAGGTGGTGCATGGCTGTCGTCAGCTCGTGTCGTGAGATGTTGGGTTAAGTCCCGCAACGAGCGCAACCCTCGTCCTTAGTTGCCATCATTAAGTTGGGCACTTTAGGGAGACTGCCGGTGACAAACCGGAGGAAGGTGGGGATGACGTCAAGTCAGCATGCCCCTTACGTCCTGGGCTACACACGTACTACAATGCTACGGACAAAGGGCAGCAAGTTAGCAATGACAAGCAAATCCCATAAACCGTGGCTCAGTTCAGATCGCAGGCTGCAACTCGCCTGCGTGAAGGCGGAATCGCTAGTAATCGCCGGTCAGCATACGGCGGTGAATCCGTTCCCGGGCCTTGTACACACCGCCCGTCACACCATGGGAGTTGGCCACGCCCGAAGTCGTTACCCTAACCTGCAAAGGAGGGGGACGCCGAAGGCAGGGCTGATGACTGGGGTGAAGTCGTAACAAGGTAGCCGTACCGGAAGGTGTGGCTGGATCACCTCCTTTTAAGGGAGACCGAACCTCTGAAAACCGATGAAGTCGGTCACAGAAGGTCATCCCAGGTCGTCGAGGTCGTGTCATCAAAAGCTTTCAAACTATTACGGTTCCGGTTCATGGGCTATTAGCTCAGGTGGTTAGAGCGCACCCCTGATAAGGGTGAGGTCCCTGGTTCGAGTCCAGGATGGCCCACCTAAAGTCAAGCAATCAGCTTGACAAGTAAGAGGGTAAAGCTTAACGTGGGAAGCCCGGTTGAGGGGCATATCTATAGGCCGAGCAAGTCAAAACCGAAAACCGGAAAAAGAAGTCAGCATCGACTCTGAAACTCGATAAGCCTCAGAGAGACTGCTGGACTCTAATTCCAGCCAAAGAACCTTGAAAACTGCATAGTAACGTTAAAAAGCAGGAAAAAACGAGACGTCCAATCGAAGAAGGCGTCCGTATCATCCAAGCAAGAGAATGTGGTCAAGCTACAAAGAGCTTATGGTGGATCCCTCGGCACACAGAGGCGATGAAGGACGTGGCGACCGACGAAACGCTCCGGGGAGCTGGAAGCAAGCAATGAGCCGGAGATATCCGAATGGGGCAACCCCAAAGAACTAACTGCTGAATCCATAGGCAGTAAAGAGCCAACCCAGTGAACTGAAACATCTTAGTAGCTGGAGGAAAAGAAATCAAAAGAGATTCCCTGAGTAGTGGTGAGCGAAACGGGAAGAGCCTAAACCATCAAGCATGCTTGGTGGGGTAGTGGGACAGCAACGTGGGACTCGAGAAGTTAGACAAAGCAACTGAAAACTG
>NZ_JAMPKG010000013.1:5000-153127 GCF_039962015.1 Trichocoleus sp. AS-A1
AGTGCAGCAATGTATGCAGCCGAAGCGTCCTAATAGACCGAGGGCTTGACCTCAACTCCTAAAACTAAACTAACGTTACTATGCAGTATTGAGGGTTCATCCTCACATTCTTTCCTGGTGCTACTAGCGTTGTGGAACCACACCGACTCCATCCCGAACTCGGAGGTGAAACGCAACTGCGGCGAAGATACTCGGTGGGTGACTGCCTGGGAAAATAGCTCAGTGCCAGGTTGATTATCAAAAAGCTCTCTTGCCGAATAATGATGCAAGAGAGCTTTTTTGCTTTTTGTATTGGGGGATAAATACTTTTGCTTAATTTCTTGAATAACCTTTAACCTAGAATTGTTGAACGAGAGATTGAGCTGTGGATGCCATATTAGAGCGATCGCATGAATTAAAACAAGCTTTAATTGAGTTTGTCTTGGAGGCGGAAGGAGAGCTGGCGCAATCGCTAGAAGCTTATGCCGCTGCTCAGCCACACCGAGAGCGTCAGGATATTGCACAAAGAGACCTAATTATTGATACCTTCTTGACTGAAGGAAAAGTAGGGGATGGGGATAAAGACGTTTTGGATTTGTTTCTGGAGAGCCAGCCAGAATTGTCCGAAAACGATCGCAACTTAGTCGGTAGCTGGCGGTGTAGCTTCATTGGCTTGTTTGCTACGCTCCAAGTCTTACCAGATGGCTTTGAGTTGATGAACTGGCTGACTGCTAAGCGCTACATCGTCAAGCCAAACACGCTTCTAACGTGGCAGGAGATGAGCCGGTTTAAAGAGGGAGAAATTTTACTCACTCGCATTGCACCTGTAATCGAGAGCGTCTGGATGTTTTCTGGCCCTTGTATCCCAATGGGGAGATTAGGAAAACCCAAGCTGGCGGTGGCAATCGGAAATTTTAAGGAAAATTACAACAAGTCGCTTTATAGCGATGCCCCAGAACTTCTAGAACTGGCGTGGCAATCAGTAGAACAATATCACCAAGATTTTCTGGGCTTTTTTGGTAGCGACGAAGTCGTAATGCCTGGGTACCAGATGAATAAGAAGATAGAAGAATTTCAGGAATTACTAACTAAGAAACGCTTAGCAGCGGCAGGCATTGATGAAAATAAATCGCTCTCCGAAATAGCCGCAGAAGCTGGGGTTACAGAAGAGGAAATGAAAGCAGCCGCAGAAGAATCAGGTGCCGATTCAAAAGCGATCGCTCAGATGTTTGACAGCAAAAACCCAACTAAGATGGTGACACCTAAAGTTGAGTTGCCTGCAAATCTCAAGAAAGCCGAACAGCTAACAGCCCTCACCCATCCTCGTTGGGGTCAAATATTTCTGCCTACATACAGCCGGTTCAAGGCAATGCTAGAAGCAGAAGACTGGCAGAACAACATTGAAAACACTGAGAAGCTGGTTCGTCAGTATCTAGAAGACTCGACGATTAATGCCTTCATTTGGCATCGCTTAGCCGAAACTTATCCAGCCCAAATGGAAAAGCTGTTGAAAACAGTGTTACAGCGTCCAGAATTGAAAATTGACCGCGATTTAGACGCTTTACTCCAAGAATATAACAAGGCGTTAGAGCCTGATTTACCGGAGATTGCCAGTGTGCCAGTGCATTTACATGATTTATTTCAGGAAGCGCTGGCAGAGGTTAATAAATCAAAATCTAAGGGCAAGAGTAAAAAGAAGATAGGAATAGGCTTTCAAAAGTAGCTATTGGGACTGAAGTGGTTACTGTAGCACTTCTCAGTTGGATGGAATGTATTGCGGTTCTAAGGTTTGGTAGGGGCTTTTTGATTGCCATGCCCCTACAGATGTATCGCAACCCAATCGAGAATTGCTATAACTCCAGTGCTATCGTCAGTGTCAGCAATTGGTAGAATCACTATTTGCAACTTCATCCCAGTCCCTCTTCATGCCAGCCGCAGTTGTCACGCTAGAAAATACTGAAAATCAGGATCGTTTAATTATTCAGAATCCCGCAGCAGGGCTATCCTTGCAGGGACGCATTCGGGTGCCAGGGGATAAATCTATCTCCCACCGGGCTTTGATGTTGGGAGCGATCGCCCAAGGAGAAACCACCATTCAGGGACTCCTCTTGGGAGAAGATCCCCGCAGCACTGCTAGCTGTTTTCGGGCGATGGGTGCCAAAATTTCGGAACTGAATACGGAAATGGTGCGAATTCAGGGCATCGGACTCGGCTGCCTACAAGAACCAACCTCAGTCTTGGACGCCGGTAACTCAGGTACTACCTTGCGGCTGATGCTGGGGCTTCTCGCCTCTCATCCGGGACGTTTTTTTGCTGTGACGGGGGATAGCTCGCTGCGCTCGCGCCCAATGTCTCGCGTTGTTAAACCGTTACAAGAGATGGGCGCTCAAATTTGGGGACGTCAGAACGACTCTTTAGCGCCTCTAGCAATTCAAGGACAAAAACTGCGACCGATTCACTATCACTCTCCGATTGCTTCAGCACAAGTCAAATCTTGTATCCTCCTAGCTGGATTGATGGTGGAAGGACAAACTACCGTTACCGAACCCGCCCTCTCCCGCGACCATAGCGAACGGATGCTCAAAGCTTTCGGGGCAGAACTCAGCATCGATCCAGAAACCAATAGCGTCACCATTACTGGCTCAGCCAAGCTGCAAGGGCAGCCGGTGGTTGTGCCTGGGGATATCAGCTCAGCTGCCTTTTGGCTGGTTGCTGGGGCGATTGTACCGGGTTCGGAGTTGTGCGTGGAAAATGTAGGGGTCAATCCCACCCGCACCGGCATTCTAGAAGCTCTGGAGAGGATGGGCGCTGACATTCAGATGGAAAATCAGCGGATTGTCGCGGGTGAGCCAGTAGCAGATTTGCGGGTACGTTCCAGTGCCCTTAAAGCATGTGAAATTGCTGGCGATCTAATTCCTCGCCTGATAGATGAGATTCCGATTTTGGCTGTAGCGGCAGTGTTTGCCCAAGGAACTACTGTAATTCGAGATGCAGCAGAGTTGCGGGTCAAAGAAAGCGATCGCATTGCCGTTATGGCATCTCAGCTCAACCGCATGGGTGCCAAGGTTACAGAAAGACCCGATGGGTTAGAAATTACGGGGGGCACTCCTCTCATCGGCACTGATGTTGATAGTCATACCGACCATCGAATTGCCATGAGTTTAGCAATTGCTGCCCTTAATGCAGAAGGCACTACCACAATTGGGCGTGCGGAAGCCGCGGCTATTTCTTACCCTGACTTCTTTCAATCCTTAATCGGGATTATCAAGTGATATTTAAGCTCAGATGCTTACAGCATTTGCGTTTTCACCCTAGTTAAAAAAAAAGCAAGGTGGGTAGTATCCACTTTGCTTTTTAAATGAAGAATCACACAGCGGTCGCCTTAGCTTTAGGCGATAATTGTTCGCGGTTATGAGGTTCCTCAAAATCAATTAACGGCCCTTTTGGAACAATTCTGGTGGGATTAACTTTCGGGTGGCTTTTATAGTAATGGCGTTTGATATGGTCGAGGTTGCAGGTTTCCTTTACCCCCGGCACCTGGTAGAGGTCTTTCAGGTAATTCCAAAGATTGGGGTAATCTACAATCCGGCGTAAATTGCACTTGAAGTGGACATAGTAAACGGCATCAAAGCGCAAGAGAGTGGTAAACATACACCAATCTGCCTCGGTGAGGCTTTCTCCACACAGATAGCGTTGCTCCGCTAACACTTTTTCCCAACGATCGAGAGCATCGAATAGTTCCGTCACCGCTTCATCGTAGGCGGCTTGGCTAGTCGCAAATCCTGCTCGATAAACGCCATTATTAATCGGTTGGTAAATTGCATCGATCGTCTTATCAACCGCCTCCTGCAATTCTGTTGGATAAAAATTCATCTCAGACTTGGCGAAATCATCGAATTCTGTATCAAACATCCGAATGATCTCGCGGGATTCATTATTCACAATCGTGGCAGTTTCTTTATCCCAAAGAACTGGGACAGTCACCCGCCCATTATAATTAGAATCCGCTTTAAGATAAACTTCCCACAAATAGCGAGTCTTATTTACCGTATCGGGGATAGAACCTGGTTCTTCTGAGAATTCCCAACTACTTTGAGCAATTTCGGGTGCCACAACTGAGAGACTGATAACATCTTCTAATCCCTTCAATTGGCGCATAATTGCGGTTCGTTGCGCCCAAGGACAAGCCCAGGAAATATAGAGATGATAGCGGCCCGGTTCAGCCTTAAAGCCACTAGAACCATCAGCTGTAACTTTGTTGCGGAAGGTTGTTGATGGGCGAATAAATTTTCCTTGGGAGTCTTCTTGTTCTCGTTCGCTAACCCACTTTCCATCAATCAAAAGACCTAAACCCATAACGTTCTCCTTTGAGAGTATGAAGGGCAACCCCAGGAAGATTGCCCCACACTTATTGGCTCAGGTTCTCACCTAAAATTCATCGGTCTTAGGTGCAAAATAGGGCGAGTACCTTACTCAGCGCTGAGGATTTTTGGCACTTTGAAAAAGTCACCCTCTTGATCTGGGGCACCTGTGAGAATAGCTTCCCGGTTGGGAAAGGGTTGCAGTTCATCAGGGCGTGTCACATTGCTGACATCAATTGCCCTTGTTGTGGGTTGCACATCACTGACATCAAGTTCGCTTAATTGTTCAAAATACTCCAAAATACTGCCTAGTTGGGTTGTAAATTGGGCTTCTTCTTCGGGGGTCAGTTCTAGGCGAGCTAGATGGGCAACTTTGCGAACTTGTTCGCGGTCAATCATAACAGTGGTAATGGCTTATTGGTAATTGGTCATTGGATAGTAGGTAGTAGGTAATTTTTTCTCTTGTGTTGATTACCTATTCCCTGTTACCTAAAAGAAGATATCCATCGTAGAGCGCCCAGTCGTTTTGAGCCAATTTTGGGCTTCGATGTAGTTATTCGGAGCCATACTAATCGCTTGTTTCCAATATTCTCCTGCTTTGTCAAACAAAGCTTCAGCAGCTTCGGGATCTCCATCTTCCTTGATCTTTTCACCCTGGAAGTGGTAAATGACGGCAATATTATTCAACGCTTGAGGCAGGCGGGGATTACAGTCAAGCGCTTGGTGGTAGTATTCCAAAGCCTGCTCGTGGTCACCATTGCTGGCGTATATCAGCCCCATATTGTAGAGGATATAACTGCGGTCGTAAGTGTCTTCCTCTAGCGTTAGGGCTTCTCTGTAATTGTCTAGAGCTTCGGCGTATTCACCATCTGCCTGCGCTGACATACCATCGCGGTAGTAGATGAAGGCTTCTTTTGCTTTCTTGTTGGCAGGCAGGATTTTCAGGATTATATCCGCCATTACCGTGAAGCTCTTGTCAATGAAGTTATCGTTTTTTTGCGTTCTTGGCATATCCGGCTCTGTAATGCTGCGCTAATTAGGAGAGTGTAGACTGGTCAGTTTATCGCTCAGTGATGCTCTTTAAGCTAATTTAACGCGCTCTGGGAGTCAACTGGATTGAGATTAACAAATGCGATCGCGCATTTGTTGTTCTTTCCTCAATCAACAGAGTTTCTCAGTGTTTTTTTAGGGGGCGTATTATTTTATACAAAATAAATACTAGTCCTTGTGTATATTTAGAGAATGGAAATCTGTGCGCTTATATATACGGAATTAAAGCTTGGCGATCGCTCAGATGTAAGGCTAATGCACCCTTGACTATGGTTGGGGTTAATAATGCAAAGTGCCATCTGGGAGAATTGCACTATTGAGCTGGACGCCTTCGAGAAGCGCATTCTCAAAATCAGCATTTCGCAAATCTGCCCCCCGCAAGTCCGTTCCTCGGAGAATGGCATTGCTCAAGTCAGCACTAATCAGATTAGTTTCCCGCAAATCAGCCTTTGTGAGATCAGCGCCTGGTAACTTCGCCATCGTCAACTCAGAACCGGCAAGGTTAGCGCCTGTGAGATTGGCTTTAATCAGCGCGGCTAAATTCAAATTAACGCCGCTCAAGTTGGCACCGCTAAGGTCGCTATTAATCAAGCTGGCACCGCCTAGATTCGCCCCCCCTAAATTGGCACCCCTTAAATCGGCAGCACTGAGATTGGCACCGGCGAGATCAGCACGCCTCAAGTCAGCCGCCCTTAAGTCCGCATCTCTCAACTCAGCACCCCTCAAGTCACACTGAGGACATTGTTTAGTTTTTAGCAAATGTTGAACGTGTTCCAGATTGGCTGCTTTGAGTGGTGTGGTTAATCCCAAAAGTGAGAATAGGAGAGCGAACAGCCACGTTAGCGTTGCCAAGCGGCGCTTCGGTTTAGGGTGGCATACGCTAAGAGCGAATAGGTTAAGAGCGATCGCGCAAGTTCTGGGTTTCATAATCTGCCTGCTGGAATTTGCCAAAATTTTATACTGGTGATAGTAGCCTCCGTCCTTGAGGAAAGCACATGGCTCCCAATCCCACCCTCATGCAAGCAGTTGAACACCTGGGCTACCGTGTCACGGTTGGCGATGTGGCAACCCAAGCTGGGTTAAATGTCAACATGGCTCAGGCTGGATTACTCGCTCTGGCATCCGACGCCGGTGGACACTTGCAGGTAGCAGAAACCGGCGAGATAGTCTACCTTTTCCCTAAGAATTTCCGGACAGTTCTCCGCAATAAGTTCTTGCGGTTGCGACTGAAGGAATGGTGGGAAAAAATTTGGAAAGTTTTGTTTTACCTGATCCGGATTTCCTTCGGGATTATCCTGATTGCTTCCATTGTCCTAATTTTTGTCGCGATCGCAGTTATTCTAATCGCCGTCAATAGCAGCCGCGACAGCGATGATTCCGGCGGCGGTCATCACGGTGGCGGCGGTATGGTTTTTATGCCCCGCTTCTGGTTTGGCCCTGACATCTGGTGGTTTTTCTATCCAGACTATAGCGATCGCTACGAACGGCGTCGTGTCTCATCCCCCGAAGGCAAGAGACAGATGAACTTCCTAGAAGCCGTCTTCTCCTTCCTGTTTGGCGATGGGAATCCCAATGCCGATTTAGAAGAACGCCGCTGGCAAGAAATTGCCACTGTCATTCGCAATAATCAGGGTGCGGTGACAGCCGAACAAATCGCCCCTTATCTCGATGACATGGGCAAAGGCTGGGGCAAAGAATACGAAGATTATATGCTGCCCGTCCTCACTCGTTTTAATGGGCAACCAGAAGTCAGCCCAGACGGGGAAATCGTCTATCACTTCCCTGAATTACAAACTACAGCGCAAGAGCGAAATTCGCAGCCAGTGGGTGCATATCTCCGAGAGCGTCCTTGGCGCTTTAGCCAAGCCGATAGCGGACAAATTATGCTCTCTGCGGGATTAGGTGCCGTGAATATTATCGGTGCTTTAGTTCTCAATTCTCTGTTACGGGGAGAGATAGGGGTTCAATTAGCGCAATCCGGCGGACTTATCGCCTTCGTGCAGTCAATTTACTGGATTTTGCTGAGTTACGGCATCGCTTTCCTGTCAATTCCCTTAATTCGCTATTTCTGGATTCAGTGGAGAAATCAGCGAGTTGAAGCCCGGAATCAACAACGACAAGAACGCGCTATCTTCTTGAATCAAGCGAATTCTGCTTTGCAGAAAAAAATTGCTTATGCTCAACAATTTGCTGCGAAAACAGTAATCGGTCGCGAGGATTTAGCCTACACGACCGAAACCGAGCTTATAGAACAGGAGATCGAGCAAGCCGATAAGATTGATGCAGAATGGCAGCGTCGCCTCAACCAGAGCGGTTCATAAAGATTCCTTGGGGCGTTTAAAAATCAAGAAGCCATATCCATAACCCGGATGGGAATTCACCCCCGCTAATTCCCAGCCTTCCTGTCCGAGTTGATTGGATAATTCATGGAGAGGTGGGATGTCTTGTTTATCTCGAAAGTCTTTTTCGTTGACACTTTTGGGTCGGAGATCGCCTGCAAAGTAGTCAAACCGAACAAAGAGGTACTCCCACTTTTTCACAGCAATCCTTCTGGCGTTTAATTAAGTCAGCTGAAAAGCAAGGAGTGATCGCTCCGGGATGAGCGAAGCGATGTCACTTGGTGGCTACCGCTTCGCTCATCGCGACTTTGGGGAGGTAACAGCCCCGCCTCTACTGCACTTTCATGCTAGCGATCGCGGTGCGCTGGTAATAATGCCCCAAAATTTGCTGGTAGTTTGTCCCCTGCTGAGCTAAATTGTAAGCCCCCCACTGGCTTAAACCAAGACCGTGTCCGAAACCACGACCGTTGAGCTGAAAACCCGTTCCTGTGGAGCTAACCGTGAACAACGTACTCCTAAGCTTCAGTGCTTGACGCAGCTGACTTCCAGTCATCCGCCGCGTGCTACCACTCCCAACCACTTTCATCGTCATAATCCGTCCGCTGGGGGTAGTCCGTTCGGGTATCAAAGATTTAACATTGCTTACACCCAGAAGCCGACTAAGTTCGTTGCGGGAGAAGCTTTTCTGCCACTGGTAGCCCGGTGTCCCTTGGTCGTAGTCTGGAACGCCGCGCAGGTAAGCCAAGGGTTCCGACCAAACATTTTCCACATTTTCCGTGTGTCCTCCAGAAGCGGAGTGGAAGACAGCAAGAATAATTTGACCGTTGTAGGTTAAAACTTGCCCAGCCGTGGCATTCACAGCCATTTGCGTTGACTCGGCTTCGGTTTCCAGACCTTTGTAAACTTGCCAAGTCTGGGTATCGCCGACATCAAAAACGCTATTGCCAGCAGTTTGACGCTTATACAGGGCGTAGGAACGAGCGGCGACAGCTTGCGCCTTCAAGGCTTCCAGAGGCCAATTAGCACTCATTTCCGAGCCTAAGACGCTGTAAAGATATTGTTCTAAATCCACTTGGTTGACGGCGGTGAGTCCTTTGCCGGTGCGAACCAATCGAGTGCGTCCCCGATACCAGCGATCGCCGATCCAAACATAACCGCCAGCCGTCGGTTCCACTATCAGTTGCGTGCTTTGCTCTCCGCCCAGCGCCACGCCACCGCCTGTAGGACGGGCTTCCATGCCATCCATTGCCGCCATTTGCCCTACTACTCGACCGGCACTATCGCGGATTACGGCTTTGGTGGAACTGCCCACGGTAATCTTGCTGACGCCTTCTTGAATCGCTACGCGCAGTTCCATCGCTTTCGTAGGAGCAACCAGCATGAGCCACAACAAAAAAGTCAGCCACCATTTAGAAGGATGTAGCCGCCCGGAGGACGCCTTCCCGAAGCCTAAGATGAAGCAAGAAGTCTGAAGCATGAAGGATTTCTGTTTGCCTAGGAGCTGTTTAGTTACCATCTATTAAAATCTCCTCACACGATGCCAAATAGAGTGCTAGGGATAGTCATTATTAAATTCCACTTAAATTGAGCATGAGAGCAAGAATCCCGTCCTTGAACTTCTCTTAGGAAGGTGGATTTATTAAGTCCCAATTCAAAAGCGTATGGGTATGGCACAGAAAAAGCCCTTACATGAAGATGAATGAGTGTCAGTTATTTAATCCACGTTCCTTAGTTCAAGACCCTTGAGAGCTGATCCGCTTATAAATTGGCACAACCCACTGACTTTTCTTATGGTGGATATATTTACCATGTTTGCTGCCGGAGTGCTACTCATAAACCTTGTGAACTTTTATCCTGAGTCTTCAGAGGAACTGCGTGTTCCCCAGATGCTGTGTCAGGATAGTTACGGAAGGCAATTCCTAGACTTTGTGACCGTTTTCTTGCCAAAATGCAAATTACTTTTTTAGGGACAAGCTCCGGTGTACCGACGCGATCGCGCAATGTGTCCAGCGTGGCTTTACGGCTACCTCAACGAGGAGAACTCTGGCTGTTTGACTGTGGTGAAGGTACCCAACACCAGCTATTACGGAGTGACCTGAAAATCGGTCAACTGAACCGTATTTTTATCACCCATATGCACGGAGACCATATATTCGGCTTAATGGGTCTTTTAGCAACCTGTGGTTTGGCTGGCAATGTTCAACGCATTGACCTCTACGGTCCCCCCGGTCTCAATGAATACCTGCGTGCTTGCAGACAATACTCTTCAACCCATTTTTCCTACCCGGTTCAGGTTCACATCGTACAGCCTGGAGTGGTGTATGAAGATGAAGAATTTATCGTCACCTGTGGTCCCCTGAAGCATCGCGTCACTGCTTTTGGCTACCGAGTCACTGAAAAAGACCGTCCGGGGCGCTTCGACGTGGAAAAAGCCGCAGCCCTGTCAATTCCTCCGGGTCGGGTCTATGGACAACTCAAACGTGGCGAAACTGTGACGCTGCTAGATGGGCGGCAAATTCATGGGGCAGATCTGTGTGGCCCGACAGAAATCGGTCGCAAAATTGTTTACTGTACCGACACAGTTTATTGCGACGAGGCGGTAGAACTTTCGCAGGATGCGGATGTGTTAATTCACGAAGCGACCTTTGCCCACCAAGACGCCCAGCTAGCTTTTGATCGCTTGCACTCCACTTCAACGATGGCGGCTCAAGTTGCTCATACTGCTGGTGTTAAGCACTTGATCATGACTCATTTCAGTCCCCGCTATGCCCCCGGTAATGCCATTGTGCTGGATGACCTGCTTACGGAAGCGCGTGCCATTTTTCCGAGTACGGAATTGGCTTATGATTTTCTAAATTATGAGGTGCCTCGGCGGCGGGAAGAGGAATTAAAAATTAAAAATTCTCTTTTTTAATTTTTAATTGTGCATTGTTACTGTTTACAGACCGCTGGCGTTCCGCAGCCGGTCGCGTATTTCAACGAGACGGTTTTGACTGCTGATGGGCGATCGCGGTAGCGGAACTTCTGTGTTGGGCCAGCCGCTGAGATCGTTACAGGGACACGCTAAAGGCGGCATTCCCACAGTCCGGACGGGGACGGGCATGGTGCAACGAGAACAGGGTGACACATCCCATGCTGGTGTCAGCAACTGGGCAATTGGTTCTGCGGTACCCTCTAAGTAGCAGTCCCCCGACTCTGGCGAGAGGATTTGCTGCCAGCAGTTTTCAAATTCTTGCGAGTAGCGATCGCCCCGAATCACGGGTTGCGGCAGCAGCGCTTCTTGACCATTCCGAATCAAAACTTTTTTGCCTAACTGAAACCAATAAGCAAGATACTGTTTGACTTGGTGTTGAGATGCCATAGCAAAGGAGTGAATGGTAATAGGTATAGGGTAATGAACAACTCGCTTTTTCTCAATTAGCAATGAGTCATTCGCAATTGCCAGTTTGCCTTTAAGTCTTTCTATGCTAGCGCCTATGATAATTTTGGTAACGGCGTTCCCAGGTGGCTCAGGTTGAGAACGTGACCGGCAGTAACTAAGTAGACTGGGTTAGCGATCGCGCCCACTCGACGCACCAGCCTTCCCAAGCGATCGCGGAACATCCGACCGAGGGGATAGGCGGGAACAACGCCCCACCCCGTTTCCTCTGCCACCAAAATCGCATCACTGACGCTACTTTGCAAACTTTCCAGCAACTCCTGGCACGTCCTTTCCCACGATTCATCGTCTTGGTCTAAAAAATTCGCCACCCAAGTTCCCAAAGAATCAACGAGGAGACAACTAGAATTCTGAGATGCCCGAATCGTTGCCGCCAGTGTTAGCGGCACTTGCAGCGTTGTCCATTCCCTAGGGCGTCGTTGTTGATGTTGTTCAATTCGAGCCAGCCATTCTAGATCGTTGGGGTCAACGTGAGCCGTTGCCACATAGATAACCGGCTTACCCGAACGCATTGCCAGAGTCTCCGCCCACTCACTTTTCCCGGAACGGGCTGGACCAGTCACTAAGATTAAATGCTTAACAGAAGTCATTCAGATGCGATCGCAAAGAACTTTTTTACCCGTTTCCGGCGAGTTGTGCATTAAAGTTAAATTCAACAGTGGCAGGATTTGTATCTTACCCACCTGTACAGTGTCCGGGTTATTCTAGCGGTCAGGCTTCCCATAAATTTTCATTTTGTGCATTGAGACCGTTAATCCTACCAGACAAATAAACAAATAAAATAGAAACACAAAGCATAGAAACACAAAGCAAGTAAAAATACCAGGAAAAGCACCAATCCCAACCTTTTAGAGATTCTAGCGGCAGTTAGTTAACAGGTTTGATTTGCAGGAGTGGCGTCAGATAACTATGAAACCAGAATTAAAACGGATTGAGACAACACTGGATCGATTGGCTGATCAAAGTCCTGTCATAGAAAATCCGTCCCCTTGGGAAGATCAGCCCGATCCGAAGGGGTGGGGTTCAGAGGCATCATCAGATGCCAATCGCTCAATTTCAATGACCGTACAGGCTTTCTCTGACCAAAAGCAATCTGGCAAGACACCCGTCCTGCCAAAATTAAAAGCTCCCAGTTTCACCAACCATCGGAACGCTGCAAATCCTGCCTTGGCGATGACCCTGTTGCAAGAAATTGAAGCGATTGTTGGAGGTTGGCAGAAGGAACTTCATCAAACCTTGCGCCAAATTCAAGATATTTATCTAGAAGGGCCAATTGTTGATGGTTGGTTAGAGTCTCATTCCCGCGAACCAGAGGTTGGCGTTGAGGCGCTGCGTCAGGTGGTAGACAAGGGTCATGCCAAGTCCGTACACCAGCTGATGGACTATGTAGAAGAACTGTGCAATCAACCCGATGAAAAGGTGACTTGTGAATCTCCACGGGCTGGATACCGCCTGGTAGGAATGGATGAGAATGGTCAATTTTGGTCGCGTCCCTGTCCACCCGAACAGATTCCGAGTGTGAGTGTCGCGATCGCTCGTTATCAAAAGCTGCGCCTGCTGCTGAATCGCAAAGAGGATCTGGAAACCCGCCTCAGTCAACTAGCGGAAACACTCGTTGTTCTACATAGTCATCTAAGTGAGAATTAAAAATGCAAAATTCAAAATTGAAAATCAGTAATTTCTGCGATTTTTAATTTGTAATTTTGCACTTTTAATTAAGGTGTCCCCAATCCCAAATTTATGACAGAGCCTAAAGTTTCTGCGATTATCTGTACTCACAATCGAGAGCAGTATTTAGGTGCTGCCATTGATAGTTTGCTGAATCAAGATTTTCCGGATTTTGAAGTCGTGGTAGTGGATAATGCCTCCAGCGATCGCACATCCGAAATCGTCAAAGCACGACCAGGGGTAAGATACGTCTACGAAGGCGTTATGGGTCTATCTGTCGCCCGCAACACGGGTGCCAAGGAAGCCAAAAGTGAAATTCTCGCCTATTTAGATGATGATGCCGTTGCTAGCCCGTCTTGGCTGTCGGCACTCTATGATGCTTATCAAAGCAATGAAAAACTAGCGATCGCGGGTGGCAAAGTTACCTTAATCTGGCCCGATGGCATCACGCCTCCTCTGTGGCTTTCCCCTGGACTATCTGGGTGCTTGGGAGCATACGATTTAGGAGATTCCATCGTCTATATCAAACAACCTGGTATGACCCCCAGAGGCTTGAATTACTCGCTCAGACGTACCTTTTTAGAGCAAATTGAGGGGTTCGATGTTAATCTGGGTCGAGTCGGAAAAAATTTGTTATCAAATGAAGAATTACACATGACAGAACGGGCACTCAAATTAGGTTGGCAAGTTGCCTATCTGCCTGACGCCTTGGTTGCCCATAATGTATCTCCCGAACGCCTTGAACAAGCTTGGTTTTTGAGCCGAGGCTGGTGGCAGGGCATCAGTGAATGTTACCGCGAACAAATCGCCGGTAAGGCAGGACCGCGCCAGCTATTGTTAGGAGGCGAACGACTCGTGCGAGGTCTCTACAAATCTGTTAAATATTTTGGTGATGCTGCCCAACGGTTCGACAATCTCGTGTATGCCTACGGTCAGGTGGGTTATTTGAGTGCAGCAATTCAAGGGATGTTATCTGCTCCTTTCAAAGTGCAAAATCCAGAGCCGGAATTAAAAATTGAAAAAGAAAATTCTTAATTTTTAATTCTTAATTGCTAATTTCTAATTGTTCTTTCATCCTTCACGGTCATGACCTCCACACCCTCCAAACTTCCTGTTTCGGTTCTGATTCCCGCTAAAAATGAACAAGCAAATCTGGCGGCTTGCCTGGAGAGTGTAGCCAGGGCTGATGAAGTGTTTGTCGTAGATTCCCAAAGTAGCGATCGCTCGATTGAAATTTCCGAAAGTTACGGCGCAAAAGTTGTTCAATTTCACTTCAACGGTCGCTGGCCTAAAAAGAAAAACTGGGCTTTAGACAATCTGCCGTTTAATAACGAATGGGTGCTAATTGTTGATTGTGACGAGCGCATTACCCCAGAACTCTGGGATGAAATTGCAATTGCCATTCAGAATCCCGAATACGAAGGTTACTACCTGAACCGCAAAGTATTTTTCCTCGGCAAATGGATTCAACATGGCGGGAGATATCCCGACTGGAACCTGCGTTTGTTTAAGCACAAAACAGGTCGCTACGAAAACTTGGGGACAGAAGAAATTCGCAACACAGGCGACAACGAAGTTCACGAACACGTCATTTTGCAAGGCAAATCTGGCTATCTGAAAAACGATATGCTGCACATTGACTTTCGGGACGTATTCCACTGGCTGGAACGACATAACCGCTACTCGAACTGGGAAGCCCGCGTTTATTTAAATATCTTGACCGGCAAAGACGAAAGCGGCACGATTGGCGCTAACTTGTTTGGGGATGCGGTACAGCGCAAGCGGTATCTCAAAAAAGTTTGGGTGCGCCTCCCATTGAAACCGTTGATTCGGTTTATTTTGATTTACATTATTCAGCGAGGCTTTTTGGATGGGAAAGCTGGATACATCTATGCACGGCTGATGAGCCAATACGAGTATCAAATTGGCATCAAACTTTATGAATTGATGAAGTTTGGCGGTCAGTTGAACGTAGCGGCTTCCTCCTCCGCGCCTCCCCAGCCCGTACCCCAGCCAGATTCATTAAAAGGAAGCGTGTAGGGTGTTGGAACCAGGCGAACAACCGCCAGAGATCGCGTCGGAATCTCTTGTTGATTTACGCCGTTACGACCAATCCTGGTTTGACAGAGGACGACCGGGTTGGTTTGTCTTGCTGTGGTGGTTGGTACAAGCGATCGCCTTTCCCTTAACTCCCCATCCCTCTAGCGGTATCCGCTGCTGGCTTTTGCGTCTGTTTGGGGCAAAAATCGGCAGCGGCTTAGTCATCCGACCAACCGCCCGCTTTACTTATCCCTGGAAAATCGAAATCGGAGATTATAGCTGGATTGGGGATGATGTCGTTTTATACAGCCTTGACCGCATTCAGATCGGTCAGCACTGCGTCATTTCCCAAAAAAGCTACCTCTGTACCGGCAGTCATGACATCCAAGACCCAGCTTTCAAGCTGATGACAGCCAGTATCACGATTGGCAACGGCGTCTGGATTGCCACAGATTGCTTTATTGCGCCTGGGGTTGAAATCGGAGCGAACTCTGTGATTGGGGCACGTAGCAGCGTTTTCGGTAACATTCCACCCCAGCAGGTCTGCTGGGGCAGTCCTTGCCGTCCCCACTACCCTAGAGAAATTAAAAATTAGAAATTAAAAGTGGTGGAAAGAATCTCTTTTCTTTAATTTTTAAGTTTGCATTTTTAATTATTCATTCATATTCCGATAAGTAGCAACGGCTGACGGAGAGATTCGGTTTAAGTAGCGGAAAATCCAATACTTAAATATCGTGTCCAAAATTACGGGAAAGGTAGCAATAAATAGAAAGTTAAAATCTCTGTTTTCGGGTAAGCCTAAATGCCTTGCCGTTCCTTCCAGAATTACTTCCCAGCCGTGAGGAGAGTGAAATCCCACAAATATGTCAGTGAACAAGATAATAATAAAAGCTTTAGCACTGTCACTGAGACCATAAACTACGTCATCTATAAAAGCTTTGAAAACTGCAATTTCTCTTTGGCTATTAAGCAGCAAAAGGTAAAGAGATCCCGCTGCAATTAGATCGGCAAAAACATTTTTGATAGCGTTGGCACTTCTGTAACTATATTCTTCCCCAATTTTTAATGCCTTCTCTTTAACTTCTTCTTCCATTTCCTCCTTAGATAATTGAGGAGCTACACCGATTAAGCTTTTGAATTTTAGTAATTCTTCAAATCTTTGCAATTCCTGAAAAGCTTCTTCTTCTAGATCGACATTCAGGAAAATTTCAGTTCTGTTTGGCTCCCGGAAGCGATCTACAAGAGGTCCGACAAAGAAAGTTTTACTTACTTGTTGAGTTAATAAAGGAACTAAGATTAAAACTAAAATAAACCGAATAGAAATGATGGTTTTCGTTTGGGAAGTGCGAAAACTTTGAACAACTTCTTCTTCAGAGTTGGGATCAAAATTTCTCTTAAGTCGATCCAGGGTACTCAAGATTGAACGAGGCACAAAACTGGTTGTATCAGTCATTGTTTCAGCCTCCTCAGCCACTCGTTGGTCTGTAGGAAACAAAGGTGGCTGATTGACTAGATTTTTGGCTTCATTCCGGTCAACATTTCTCAAGTTCGCTTCTACAGACTTAGATTGGGCTACGGGTACTAAGGCTGATGAAGAACGAGCCTTTTCGGGCTTGTATTTAGATAAAACATCATCAATAAATTTAAGCTTTTCTAAAGTTATGGCTTGTTTATCTTGAATTTCAAAATCTTCTCGTCTAAAATTTGGCGCTCCGGTCAGTTTTGTTTTTCTCGTTAAATCTGGATTAGAACGAGTCACTATTGAAGCGCTAGCCTGAAACTCTGCCAGCCCAAATTTAGCAGTTTTTAAGTAATTTCTAAGTTTTGTTTCAAAATAAGACATGGCATTTTCACGGTATTTTTGGCAATCTGGGGAGATTTTTTTACCGTCAAAATGTTCATCTTCCAAAGCCTTAATCATTAAGGCTGCCTTATATGCCCGATCCAAGGCTCTCTCTGGGGTGTCTGAAAACCACTGGTTGGCAGTTCCTAAGTAAGATTGGAGCTGTGACAAGAAAGATAGTTTCATAATAGAAACCGAACGATTACACAAGTATCACTCAGCGTTTAGCAATGTTAACGCAATCGCAGACCATCTGGATCGTCGGGCCGACTCGCAGTGGAAAGACAACTCGCCTTGTAAACCTGTTTTGCCAGTGGGTTGAACGGGGATCTCAACCGCGAGGTTGGCGTCGGAAGGCGGGAAGGCGGGAGCAGGCACCGACAATTTTAGTCTTTGCTGCTAATGATGATAATCGGAGCGAATTAGCTGACCGCTTGGCTACAGCAACACAGGGGCGGTATCCGATTCAATCTAAAACGCCTTTGGGTTTCTTTCAGGATGAGGCGATCTTATTTTGGCCTTTATTGATTCAGCGGTTGAATCTTAGGGCACAATTTCCAGTTAGACTGCGCCCAGAAACTGAGCAGGAGTTAGCCACCCGGTTGTGGCGTCCGGAGTTGGATAATGGTAGCCTTCAGTTTTTGGGGGTGAGCGAGTCTCGTTCGGTGCGTCGCATTCTGGACTTGTTGCAGCTGTGCGCGATCGCAGGACGACCTATTGAGGAAATTCCCAGTCTTCTCGAACAAGGTTTTGCAGATCAACAAGGGTTTGCCAGGGACGACGATCCGGTAGTGGAGCGCCCGGACTGGGAGAAAATCGGAAAATTGCTGATTGATTGGCGGCAATGGTGTTTAGACCGGGGATTGCTGACCTATGGGATTATTTGCGAACTTTATTGGCGTTATCTACTGCCAGACGAAGCTTATCAGCAGCACTTGATTCGCCGGTATCAGGGAGTACTGGCGGATAATGTGGATGATTATCCAGCGATCGCCTGCGATCTATTCAACTTCCTTTTAGATAAAGGAGCAGCCGGAGCCTTTACCTATAATCCGGATGGGGCAGTGCGACTCGGTTTGAACGCCGATCCAAATTATCTAGCCAGTCTGGAGTGGCGCTGTCAAGTAGAAACTTTGAGCCAGGAACCGAGCAGTGTGGCGGCACTTTACGGAAAGCCGGTGGTGGAAGCGGTGAGCGACCCCATGTTTCTGTTGACCTTACCAGAGTCGGTACAGTTGATTCAAACCACATCCCGCGCTCAGTTGTTGCGAGAAACCGCTTTAGCGATCGCAGAGGCGATACACAGCGGACAGGTGCAGCCTCAGGACGTGGCAGTGATTGCCCCTGGTTTGGATGCGATCGCCCGCTATACCTTAATCGAAATCCTCAGCAGCCAGGATATCCCCGTCCAAACCTTGAGCGAACAGCGCCCCCTGAATGCTTCCCCCACGATCCGGGCGCTGCTGACGCTGCTGGCGCTCGTTTATCCAGGCTTGGGGCGACTGGTAGACCGGGATGCCGTGGCGGAAATGCTGGTAGTACTGAGTCAGGAGTCCGGATTTAGGAGTCCGGAGTCAGGAGGTAGCACCCATTCATCCCCGATCGTTCATCCTTCATCCTTCAAGATTGACCCAGTCAGGGCGGGTTTATTAGCCGATTACTGCTATTCCCCCGATCCAGAGCAACCCCGGTTGCTGCCGGTGACGTATTTCCCCCGCTGGGATCGGCTAGGGCACTCAGCCTGTGCTGCTTATGAAGAGATTTTGCAGTGGCTAGAAGTGCAACGAGGTCAGCTGGAACAGCGTCTGATTCCCAACTGCGTCGCCTTGCTTGACCGGGCAATTCAGCAGTTTTTGTGGAAAGGCAGCAATCTCCCCTACGACCAGCTAGCCGCCTTACGCGAACTGATGGAAACCGCCCAACACTACTGGGAAGTCGATGGACGGCTGCGGCAGAGCGATCGCATTGAAACCCCAGATCACACCACGATCGATCGGTTTATCTGCTTGTTGCGGCGCGGTACTGTCACCGCGAACCCTTATCCCGTGCGCCCCCTCGGTCTTGACCGTCACGCCGTGACTTTGGCAACCATCTTCCAATATCGGGCAGCTCGTCGCTTTCACCGCTGGCAATTTTGGCTCGATGCCGGTTCCCACCTCTGGTCAAAAGGCGGTGCTGCCACTCTCTACGGTGCCCCCTTGTTTCTCAAGGATTGGTCGGGAGAGGCGCTAACCGAAGAAGATACCCAAGAAGCAGATGAGCAAAGACTGCGGCGGATTTTGCTGGATTTACTGGGGCGAGTGGGGGAGCGAATTTATCTGTGCCATAGCGATTTGGCGACGAATGGACAGGAGCAAACTGGCCCGTTATTGTCCTTAGTCAATGCTTCAATTCCTTTGAACCCTGATTATGCACTCAGCTAACAACGCGATCTTGGTGAGGTTTTTAGAGGGCATGGAGAAAAAGGGTGAGTATCCAGATATATGCCCAAGCCATCGGTATCCCGATAAATAATCCCGCGATCGCCCAGCCTCTTTGATGGGCTTTGAATTGTTCAATACTCCGCCATTTTTTACTTTTCCAAGCCCATTCATTGCCCTTAGAACCGAGGGCGAACCCCATCAACCAACCGATGCTCGGTATCCAGGCTAAAAGTCCAATCCAAACATGATTGCTCAAAGGCCATAGATAAGGCATCAGAAATGCGCCCCAATTCCAACCTTTGATTTCATCAGGTACTGGTACTGTCTCATCCAATAAACCGCCTTGCCCAGAATTATTGACCAGGGTTGGTTGCTTTGAAGGTTGGATACCCGTTGAAGTTTTAATTCTTGTTCCTTCTTTAAGCGCTTTCAGGGCAGATTTTGCACTCGCGAACCGTTCCTCTGGAGCTGGTTCTGTTAACTTTTGAATCCAGCTAATGAATGGGGGACTGATGCTCACCTGTTCAGAAAATTGAATCCGCAAGTTCCGAGAAGGCAAATCTGCCGGTGCCGTACCTGTCAACAAATGAATTAAAGTGGCTCCCAGGGAATACAAGTCTGAAGCTGGAACAGACCTTCCGCCAAATTGTTCCATCGGCGCATAGCCGTAAGTTCCGACGACGGTAAAGGTAGCTCCCTCTTTCGCGGCTTTATCTTGCACCGCTCCAAAATCAACCAAATATACCTTGTCGTCATCACCCCAAATTAAATTGCTCGGTTTGATGTCTCGGTGTAGGACTGGGGGACTCAGCTCGTGTAGATAAATCAGAATATTCAGAATTTCCGAGGCAATCTTACGGACTTCCTTTTCAGTGAACTTTTTCCCTTGTACGAGTAATTCCTTCAGAGAGGTACCGGGGATGTGTTCTTGGACTAACCCGAACCAGAGCGATCGCTCATCGATACAAAAATCATCCCCATATTTAGGAATTCGGGGATGATTCAACTGCTTAAGGATTTGTGCTTCTCGCTCAAACAGTTTGAGATCGTCCCACTGTACCTCGCCGCCAAATGCGAGGAGTTTGACAACGACTAAATTTTTTTCTTCAGTTTCAATATCCGTCGCTAACCAAGTTTGTCGTCCCGCATTTTGTCCCAATCTTTGTTTGAGTTGATAACGCCCCTGTAATATCTGTTCGGCTTGCAGCATTATTCGTTATTTTCCGTAGAAAGCTGAGATGAGGGATTTAGAAACTTAGTATTTGCCTTCACGTATACTGATAATTCGGTTTTTCATCTTGTCACAGCGCCCTTATCTACCTTCCTATCTGCTCTTTTGGTATCTCTAGTGTGCCCGCAGGACAGGCTGGTTTGCCATTGTTATAAATTGGCTCTGGTAGTTTGGTAGCACCAACAGCATTAGATTCACACAAAATTGCTATTGTTTTCATCTTGCCCTTAACAGCATCTGAGGATTTTGCAGGTACTATAAACACACCTCCAACATAGCTTTTGTTATTACGATGGGGTATTGCGTAGTTAAATGCAGCTTTACTCGCCAGCACACGAGTTGCATATTCGTAGTTTCCTTTCTGAGTTTTCATGCCAATTCCTAGTTTTTCAACCGAATTAGAAAATTCATTGTTTTCTATGAAATAAGCTTTCTGACCACGATTCATCGTCCCAACAGATTGTCTTGCTTCGGATTTTTCAATGATTGCCCGTTTGGTAAAAAAACTTGGCAGAGCAATAGCCGCGATGAGAGCCATAAAAGTAAATAATGGCAGCGCAGTTGAAAGTGCTAAACGACCATAACGAACCGAATTGCCATTTGCCTGAGCCTCTGTTTCGCTATCGGAGCTTTTAAAACTTTCCACTTGTTGCAAAGCTTCAAGTGCCTCGCGTGCCGTGCTGAATCGTTTTTCTGGAGCTGGCTCTATAAGCTTCTCAATCCAACTGCTGAAATTGGGATTGAGGCTGACTTTATCGCTAAATTGAATCCGCATCTGATGCTGCGGTAACTCAGAAGGCGGCGTTCCAGTTAACAAGTGAATTAGGGTGGCTCCTAGCGCATAAAGGTCGGATGATGGAACTGCACGTCCCCACAACTGTTCTGGCGGCGCATAGCCACTGGTTCCTACCACAGTAAAGGTAACACCCTCTGCCTTAGCGCGGTCTTGAACCGCACCAAAATCAACTAAATAAAACTGCCGATCTTCCCCCAAAATTATGTTGCTAGGTTTAATGTCTCGATGTAATACAGGCGGACTTAATTCGTGCAGATAAATTAGAATTTCTAGGATGTCCGTGGCAACATAGCGTACCTGCTCTGGTGTAAATTTTTTGCCTTTATCTAATAGCTGACGCAGGGAACTGCCGGGAATGTAATCCTGCACTAATCCAAACCAAGGTAAGCCGCCACCCGCCTGTTCGTCGAGAGAAAAATAATCTCGATAGGTTGGAATTCTGGGATGGTTTAAGTTTTTCAAAACTTGAGCTTCCCGTTCAAAAAGCTTGAGTTCCTCCCACTGCATTTGAGGACTGAAAGCTAGCAATTTAACAATTACCGATTCGCTGGGTTCGGCTTCTAAATCTTCTGCCAGCCAGGTTTTACGCCCTGCATTTTGTCCCAGTTGTTGTGTGAGGTGATAATGCCCCTGTAATATCTTTTCTGCTTGCAGCATGATGATTTTACTTAATTAGTTGCTAATTGAAGGATTGAAGGATTACGAATAGCTAGTTTGGGATGGCTCTTGGTCATTCGCTCCTATCTCAGCCAGTCTTGGATCTGTCGAGCTATCCAGTTACGTTCAGGTTCAGTCAGGTTCTGAGCGAAACAGTATTTCAGCAAGCCAGTTTCGAGAGTGACTCCTTCTAAAGGAATTGCTTCAACATTTTTGATGCTAGAAATTTTTCCCTGGTGGCTAAGATATTTCAACCCAAACAATTGCCTTTTTATTACAAAGCTATCTTGATAGAATTCGATACAATAATCTCCCCAATAATTGAGTATGGGCCATTTCAAATCGGCTGGAATTTTCCACAATTCATTATGTACGCTCATCCATAGCCGACCCAAAAACAGTGTTGATAGAATGGATAAAATCAACGAAAATATTAAATGAATCGATGACAACAAGGACAAGAGCATATAAAATGTTAAGAAACCTAGCCATAACAGCAATAAACCTAGCAGAAATAGAGAGATGACAGAGGTCGCTACTAGCATCAATTTCCCTGTAAAGGTGAGAATGTCTGTAAGTAGCAATATTCCCCGCCCAGGAATTTTGATTTTTAACTGGGTAGAAGACTTCCAAAGCTGAACGCGACTGCCAACAGGCTGACGGATTTGTTGCAGGAGAGCGTTGAGAGAACGATTGGCTTTAAGGTCTTCCAGTGCTTGACGGGCAGTGCGATATCGTTGCTCTAAATCGGGTTCGGCGATCGCTTCAATCCACCGGACAAAATTGGAGTTAAGGCTAACCTTGTCGCTAAAGTGAATCCGTAAATTCTTTTGGGGCAAATCTGCCGGGGCGATGCCGGTTAACAAATGGATCAAAGTTGCCCCCAGCGCATACAAGTCGGATGCCGGAACTGCCTTTCCCCAAAATTGCTCTAGGGGCGCATAGCCAGTGGTTCCCACCACAGTGAAGGTGACTCCCTCCGCCACGGCAGAATCTTGAACTGCACCAAAATCCACCAGATAAATTTGTTCATCTTCTCCCCAAATCAAGTTGCTGGGCTTGATGTCGCGGTGCAGCAACGGCGGGCTTAACTCGTGCAGATAGATGAGAATATTCAGCACCTCGGTGGCAATCTGCCGCACCTGAGCTTCGGTAAAGCGTTTGCCCTGTTTCAATAATTCTTGCAGGGAGGCACCGGGAATGTATTCTTGCACCAATCCAAACCAGCACAAACCAGCGCCAACCTGCTTGTCTAGGGAAAAATAATCTCGATATTGGGGAATTTTGGGGTAATCGAGATTTTTCAGAACTTGCGCTTCACGCTCAAATAACTTGAATTCGTCCCACTGCATCTGGGGGCTGAAGGCTAGCAGTTTGACGATGACTTGTTGTGGCGGTGATGCCTCAATGTCAGTTGCTAGCCAGGTTTGACGCCCAGCATTTTGTCCTAATTTCGCTTGAAGTTGATAACGCCCTTGCAATACCTGCTGTGCTTGCAGCATCTCGCCCTTGGTTCCTTAGCGCCGTATGTACTCCAATTTAGCTAGCGATCGCTCTAAGCGCTACCGTTTCGCTACCACCCCGTCAGGTGTCCACTCTATTTCACTTAATACTGAATACAAGCGATCGCACTCTCTTTCCCAACAAACGCGATCGCTCTGTTGAGGACGACAGCGAAGCAATATACCCGAAAAAGCGTAGAGACGCGATTCATCGCGTCTCTACAAGAATTTTATTTGTTTACTCTTAGAACTTAGGCATCATTCAACGCCGCAATACCAGGAAGTTCCTTCCCTTCCAGCAACTCCAGACTAGCGCCACCGCCAGTCGAGATGTGGCTCATTTGTTCGCCCAAGTTCAACTGTTCCACGGCTGCCACCGAGTCGCCACCGCCGATAATGGTAGTCGTCCCGCTCTTAGTTAGATCGGCAAGAGTCCGCGCGATCGCTTCTGTCCCCTTGGCAAATTGCGGAAACTCAAATACTCCCATCGGGCCATTCCAGATTACCGTCTTGCAATCAGCAAGCGATTCCTGGAAGAATTTCACCGAGTCGGGACCAATATCCAAACCCATCCAACCATCGGGAATGGCGTCAATGCTAACCGTTTGAGCATTGGCATCAGCCGCAAAATTATCTGCAACGACGACATCTGTTGGCAATAGCAGTTGAACCCCACGCTCTTTCGCCTTAGCTTCCAAAGACTTCGCCAGTTCTAACTTATCTTCTTCCACCAGCGACTTACCGACACTTAGCCCACGAGCCTTGTAGAAGGTAAAAATCATGCCGCCGCCCAGGATCAGCTTATCGCACTTATCCAGCAGCGTTTCGATGACGCCAATCTTGCTAGAAACCTTGGAACCCCCGATAATTGCTGCCAAAGGACGCTGAGGACTTTCAATCGCGCTTTGCAGATACTGGAGTTCCTTTTCAATCAAGTACCCCGCCACCGATGGGCTGAGATACTTGGTTACACCTTCTGTAGAAGCATGAGCGCGGTGAGCTGTTCCAAACGCATCATTCACATATAAATCGGCAACTGAAGCCAGTTTTTTAGCGAATTCTGGGTCATTCTTCTCTTCTTCCGGGTAGAAGCGGACATTTTCCAGCAGCAGCACGTCGCCATCTTGCATCGCCCCCACCTTGGCAGCGACATCATCACCGATACAGTCGTCAGTCTTGACAACTTCTTTACCCAGCAATTCAGACAGGCGCTTTGCCACCGGCGTCAGGCGGTATTTATCATCGACACCTTTGGGACGCCCAAAGTGACTAGACAGAATTACCTTAGCGCCTTTGGAAGTTAAATCCTGAATTGTCGGCAGAGCTGCCCGAATGCGAGTATCGTCAGTAATGTTGCCATTGTCCAGCGGTACATTAAAATCCGCCCGTACCAGTACCCTTTTGCCGGATAAATCGGATGCCGATAAATTTGCTACAGTTTTCTTGGACACAGCGTAAACCTCCTAATTGCGTCTTTTTATACTCTTCACTAGCAACCGCGTGTCACTGGTCGTTTGCCCTTTTCCCTCAAAAGCTAGATAGACCAAACCAAATGCAGGGGTAAGGTTATTTCTAGCTCTCTAGCCGTCCACATTTTACAAGAGTTGGGGTTTCTACAGGAGCGTGCCATGTTCAAGACTGTTCTGTTTCCTGTCGATCAAAGTCGAGAAGCGCGCGAAGCGGCTGATGTCGTTGTGAATGTTGTGCAAAAGTATGGTAGTAAATTAATTTTGCTTTCGGTGGTAGAAGAACCCAGCCAAGAGCCAGAGGTGTCGCCGCTCAATTCAGATGCTGCAATGACATCGCCAGAAGCAGTCGCCGAACTGCTCAAAACAGCTCAAAATCTATTTGCCGATCAAGGCATCCAGTCTCAAACGATTGAGCGTCAAGGCAAACCAGCTTTTACCATCTGCGATGTTGCTGACGAAATTGACGCTGATTTAATTGTGATGGGCTGTCGAGGGCTGGGTTTGACTGAAGAAGGCATGACTGACAGCGTCACGAACCGGGTAATTAATTTATCTCCTTGTCCGGTATTGATTGTTCCTTAGTCAAAGTTTAGATTTTGGATTTTGGATTTTAGATTCAATCTAAAATCTAAAATCTAAAATCTAAAATCTAAAATCTTATGACGACTCCTTCAATTCAGTGGTATCCCGGACACATTGCCAAGGCTGAGAAAGCGCTTAAAGAACAGCTCAAGCGTGTGGATGTGGTGTTGGAAGTGCGAGACGCCCGAATTCCCATCTCTACGCACCATCCCCGCGTGCCAGAGTGGATAGGCGGCAAGGCAAAGGTATTGGTACTTAACCGCACGGATATGATTTCTCCCGCAGTCCGGCAACTGTGGACTGAGTGGTTTAGGGATCGGGGGGAAACGCCATACTTCACAGATGCCCAGCATGGGAAGGGTGTTGCAGCAGTGGCACAGGCGGCGCAGGCAGCGGGTGTAGAGATGAATCAACGAAGAAGCGATCGCGGGATGCTTCCTCGTCCAGTCCGTGCCGTTGCGATTGGGTTTCCCAATGTGGGCAAATCGGCGCTGATTAATCGTTTATTAGGAAAGCGAGTGGTAGAAAGCGCCCGTCGTGCGGGTGTAACGCGCCAGCTGCGCTGGATACGCATTTCCGATGAGATTGAACTTTTAGATGCCCCTGGCGTTTTGCCTTCCAAATTAGAAAATCAGCCTGCTGCCTTCAAGTTGGCGATTTGTGATGATATTGGTGAGGCGTCTTACGACAATCAACGAGTGGCATCTGCGTTAGTCGATTTGCTCAAAACGCTCAACGCCCCCGATGCCGATTTATTTCTATTGAAGTCTTTACAGTCTCGCTATGGAGTAGATCCCACTTCGTTTGCAGGCGACGAATATCTACAAGCTGTGGCAGATGAACGTCATAAAGGCGATGTAGAGCGCACAGCACGACAGCTATTAAATGATTTTCGCACGGGTTTATTAGGTGCGATTCCCCTAGAATTGCCGCCAGTCTGAATCGCAAAAGCTCCGGACAATTAAATGTCTTGGAGTAAGAACTATTCCTATTTAGAAGGACAGGTATTTTTTGTCCGACCCTTCCAAATCCAACCGGAGACTGGAGAATTAATTTCTATCCAGCCACCTTCTTCTTTTCCAGTGACAGAGACTTTGGTTCCTGCTTTCACAACATCCCCTGTTTTCTTTCGTCCATCCACAGAGCGGACATTGGATGAACTAAGAACAACAACACAAGTGTTTTTCACTTCATTTTTAGCTGGCGCAGTAATTTGATTTTTAGCCGTTTCAGGAGAGGACGGGACTTGACGACTTGCAAAAATTCCCCCGATTGCAATCACAAAGATAGCAGTGCCTGCTCCAATTAACAGCGGCAATTTGTTAGGAGATTTAAGTCCAGAATCTAGGCTGGACGACGAACTAATTGGAGCTGGGGCGGGATTCCCAGGAGCAATTGTCACCGTGTTCTGCGTGGCGGGCGCGGTTGGAGGCGTTGCTTCATCTACGACGCTAGCCGGAGAATCCACTGTCTTTTCCGATGAATTGCCTGTAGCAATGGTTACGGTATTGTCCGTAGGGGGCGCGATCGCCGGGGTGGAAATAGGAGCAGGGGCGTTATTGGGCGAGACGTGGGGATTGGTGCGTTCTTGGAGCGAGCGCAGTGCCTTATTTGCCGACACGGAACCGTCTTTCCAGTAACCACGCACCTTCTGTCCCAAGACTGCGGCGATCGCTGCCGGGGAATTCGGATTGGTTAGGGAAGCAAGCGATCGCAATGCCTCGGTTGCTGACTGGTAGCGGAATTTGAAGTAGTGGCGTACCATCTGGCTCAGGACAGCGGCTAACCCATCGCTAACTTGAGCCAAGTGCCGCCAGAGAATCTCCCCGCTGTCGGGATCTTCTGCTAATTGCCTGGGATTCAGCCCGGTCAAGGCTTGGATACCAATCATGCCCAGTGCGTAAAGATCGCTGCTAGGGCGGGGTCTGCCTTGTCCCTGTTCGCTAGGCATATAGCCTGGGGTACCAATCGCAACCGTCTCATTCATCCCTTCTTGAGCGATGACGGATTGCATCTGCACCTGTTTGACGGCACCAAAATCTACCAAAACTAACTTCTTATCGGAAGAACGGCGAATTAAATTATCCGGTTTGAGATCCCGATGAATCACCCCGTTCTCGTGTACAAATTCCAGAATAGATAATACTTCAGACAGCAGTTGAATCACCTGACTTTCGCTCCACTGCTGTCCTGGTGGCAGTTCTACACTTAGAGGCTGTCCGTCGATAAATTCCTGCACTAAGTAAAACTCTTCCTGCTCCTCAAAGTAAGCTAACAGCCGGGGAATTTGGTCGTGGTTCCCCAACTTTTCCAGAGTTTCGGCTTCGCTATTAAACAGGCGTCTCGCTGTTTGTAAAAATTCGGGATTGCTAGTCGCGGGTTTGAGGTGTTTAACAACGCAGGTAGGGTTCCCAGGTCGGCGAGTGTCTTGGGCAATGTAAGTATGACCAAATCCACCTTGGCCTAGCGCCTGGATCACCTGGTAGCGCTGGTCTAGTAATATGCCTATCATGGTGTCGCTGCCCTGAGCTGAGGTAAACCGTTTAACATAATTGAGTTTTTCCAAAAAGGAAGCAGTGTTTTCCGGATGTTTCATCAGATATGCACGGATTGCATATCTGATGAAAGAGCTACCCCCTTTCAGGGAATCGCTCTCTCCCGCCGCACTCTTGATTGACTGCGTATGAAAACCGCACTTTCGCGTCTTCTCTGGTGCCCAGTTGTCAAGGCTTCGACGGTCTCGCTAAAACCTCGACCTGACATCGGGAACCAGCGAATACTATGATACTGTTGTTCAAGGAATGAGGGGTATGACCCCCCATTTATATAAGGTAAGGCTGAAGGGCGCAGAGGCATTAACGCTAAAACTCAAACGATTTGCCGATTAAGCTGCCCTAAGCGTGTAGCTTGGGCAGGGTTGCATAAATGCCTTTGAGAATGCCATAACCTTGAGGGGAAGTGAGGGAAACCAATCAAAAGCCCCTTACTTTGCTGAGTTTTTGCACGCCTCGTTCGCTTCGCTTCAAAAAGGGATAGGAGTCATGGCTGAACTCAATCTGCGTCTACGAGAGGGAGATACAGAAAGAACGATTACGGTGAATCGGGATGAATTTACGATCGGTCGTTTGCCAGAATGCAACTTGCATTTGCCTTTCGAGGGAATTTCCCGGTGTCATGCCCGCTTTTTGAAAACGCCTTCTGGGGCGTGGACAATTGAGGATATGGGCAGCAAAAACGGAACGCGATTGAATGAACGCCCTGTCATCTCGCCTCAACAGGTAAATCACGGCGATATTCTTTGGCTGGGAGATATTAGCCTGAATATTCTTTTGAGCCATCCTGCTCAACCCCATCTAACACAGCTGGTGGAACCCGTGGCTCAAGGAACCACCATCTTTCGCAATGTTCAAGAGCTGCAACAGCAGTGGATACAAGCGGAAGGGACGCTAGACGTAGTTAGCAATAAGGAAAAAGCGATCGCTCGGCTCAAAGATTTAGTGAATATCGCCAAGAATTTGAGCGCAGCTGAATCGATCGAAGCAATTTTCTACCAGGTGCAGGAAGTCGTTTTCCGCGAACTTCAAAGCATTGAGCGCTTGGCATTGTTAATTGATGTAGAGGGTTCCGGCAAACTGGAATTGCTGAATGCCGCCGCTAGAGATATTTTGGAACAACAGAATCTAACGGCAAATGGCAGTTGGATTAGCCGCACCATTTGTCAAAAGGTATTTGCCGAGAAAGTCGCAATTCAAACCGCTGATGCCCAGATGGATAAAAGGTTTGAGGGGCAACAGAGCATTTTAGTCAAAGGGATCAAGAGCGCGATCGCCGTCCCGCTTTGGGATGAAAATAAAGTAGTCGGTGTTCTTTATGCCGATGCTCATCTTTCCTCTAGCCATTGGACGAAAGGAGGCGAGGAAGACCTCAGCTTTTTTTCGGCTTTAGCAAATCTGGTCGCATCCGCAGTCCAACGTTGGCTGTTAACACGGAAACTGAGAAACGAAGAAACCATTCGGACTCGACTAGAGCGCTATCACTCCCCTGCCGTTGTACAGCACATTATGACCTTAGGGGCCTTAGACAACGGTCGTCTCACGCCTGCTGAGGTTGATATCAGCATTCTCTTTGCCGATATTGTTGGCTTCACCGCCCTTTCGGAACGGTTGAGTCCTACAGAAATTGCCCAATTACTCAATGATTTCTTCGAGGAAATGCTACAGGAGGTTTTTACTGCCGGAGGAACGTTAGACAAGTATATTGGAGACTGCATCATGGCATTTTTTGGCGCTCCTGAACCTCAACCGGATCATGCCGACCGAGCTTTCGTCGCCGCCAAAGGAATGCTGACTCGTCTAGAGAAATTAAATGCCGCTCGAGTCTGGCGCGAACCGCTGCAAATTCGAGTTGCCATCAACAGCGGTAGAGCCGTGATTGGAGATGTCGGTAGCTCTCAAAGAGTAGACTATACCGCTTTAGGAGCAACGATTAATCTAGCCTCCCGCATGGAAGGAATCTGCCCCCCTGGTGAATGTGTCGTCAGTGAAGCCACGTATTCATTGCTGAAGCGATCCCAAGACTTGCAGACGGTAGGAGAACACCATTTCAAAGGCATAGACCGACCTGTCAGAGTTTATCAAACCAAGCGGCATTAAAGTGCTGGCTCCCCTCTGAGTTTTAGTGGAGCGAAAGGGCGGATTTTGAGTTTTCGGCTAAGACCAAGCCAAACCCTTTCTCGACGACGAAATCGAGGAGTTTATCGCTTCTGCTCACCAGCCCAAAAAATTTATTCCTCACCTTCCCCGTATCGGGGTGGGTTAGCCAGAGGTGGCAAGAGGTTGAGCAGAAGGTTAACCGAAAAGGAGCTGGGTGCGATTTCCCGGTCGTTGCGACCTATGGCAACACAGCGTATCATCTGTCGAAGGATTTCGTCAGAGTTAAGATGGTGGCAGTAATTGCCGGGAAAACGCATATATTTGTGGGTGCTTTCTTTGACTATTGCTTTGTCCAGGAGTTTTAGCAAGCCTTGTTCGCCTTGGTTCAAGGAGGTTTAGAGTCATGGCTGAACTCAAGCTGCGCCTACAAGTTGAGGAAAATGCTGAAAGCACCGTCACGGTGGATAAAGAGGAATTTATTATTGGTCGTTTGCCAGAATGCGATCTGTACTTGCCTTATTTTGAAATTTCCCGCTGTCATGCCCGGTTGTTAAATACACCGGATGGCGTGTGGGTAGTCGAAGATATGCATAGCACAAACGGAACGCGGTTAAATGACCGTCTGCTAGCAGCGCCCCAAAGAGTGAATCATGGGGATGTTATTCAGATGGGTCATGTTTTCATCCACGTTCTTTTAGCCAGTTCTCCTCAACAAAAAACTCAACTCAATCCCATCAATGCAGATCCGATCCCCGAAGAAGTGACGATTCTTCGCAATGCCAAAGAACTGCAACAGCAATGGATACAAGCGGATGATGAAGGGAGTAATATTGCGAATCCCCACAAAGCGATCGCTCGGCTGAAAGACTTGGTTGATATCGCTAGATGTCTGAATTCTGCCGAATCGATCGAAGCAATTTTCCAGCAGATACAAGAAATTGTTTTCCGCGATCTCATTAGTATCGATCGGTTGGCATTGTTGATTGATGTCGATTGTTCGGGGGAACTTGAATTACTTCAAGCAGCAGCGAGAGATATTTCTCAGCAGGAAAATCTCGCCGCAGATGGCAGTTGGATTAGCCGCACCATTTGTCAAAAAGTATTTACGGATAAAGTCGCGATTAAAACTGCTGATGCCCAGATGGATGAACGGTTTGAAGGCGAACATAGTATTTTAGCCAAAGGCATTCGCAGCGCTCTAGCGGTTCCTCTGTGGGATGAAAATCAGGTAGTCGGCGTTCTTTATGCCGATGCCCATCTTTCTTTTACCCATTGGAACAAAGGAGGAGATGAAGACCTCAGCTTTTTTTCAGCTTTAGCGAATTTGGTGGCGTCGGCGGTGCAACGTTGGCTGTTAGCAGAGAAACTCAGAAGCGAAGCCAACATTCGACACCGATTAGAACGCTATCACTCTCCTTCAGTTGTGCAGCATATTATGAATGTAGGAGGATTAGAAGGCGGTCGTCTTACCCCCACAGAAGGCGAAATCAGCATTCTTTTTGCCGATATTGTTGGCTTTACTGCGCTTTCGGAACGTTTAACTCCGACAGAAATTGCCGATTTGCTCAATAGTTTCTTTGAGGAGATGCTCAAAGAAGTTTTTGCCGCCAGAGGAACGCTAGATAAATTTATTGGAGATTGCATTATGGCATTTTTTGGCGCTCCAGAACCCCAGCCGGATCATGCCGACCGAGCTTTTGCCGCCGCTTGGGGAATGCTGGAACGTCTGGAGCGTCTGAATGCTCGTCAGTTCTTTCAACAACCGCTGCAATTGCGGATAGCGATTAACAGCGGTAAAGCGGTGGTTGGAGATGTGGGCAGCTCTCAGAGAGTAGACTATACCGTCTTAGGCGCTACGATTAATCTTGCCTCCCGCATGGAAGGAATTTGTCCCCCCGGTGAATGTGTTGTGAGTGAAGCCAGCTATTCTTTGCTCAGTCAACCGAAAGATTTGTTTCCGATGGGAGAGTACCGTTTTAAAGGTATTGACCGACCGATACGGGTTTATCAGACTAAGCGGCAGAGCGTTATCCACGATGGTATTCAGTCGGGTTAGAGATGAGATTAAACCTGGAACCCCATTTCTTGCAATCCTTGGCGGAGTCTAGCGGCTTCCTCTGGGTTGTGTTGCTCGTGAAGGGCGATCGCTTTCCCAAATGCTTCTAAACTTTCGATTACGTTCCCCATTTTCAACAGGGCAACTCCCAGATTTTGATACGCCTCTGCATAGTCTGGGTTCAGTTGAATCGCTTGGCGGTAAGCAGCGATCGCATCCGGCAAACGCCCCATTGCTTTTAATGCCATGCCTAGATTGTACTTTCCGACCGCAAAACTAGGGTCAATCTGCAAGGTAGTTTCATAAGCTTTTTGAGCATTAGTAAAATCCCCAGATGCTATCAACAAGTTGCCTAAATTGTTATAAGCCCCTAGTTTAAGTTTGGGCAGAATTGGCTGTTGAATGGCGACTTGATAGTGTGTCGCTGCTTGTGCAAGATCGTTCACACGAATATAGGCATTGCCCAGATGGTAGTGCAGCTCGTATAAAATAGAAGCATCCATCTGTGTTGATTTTAAGCCGCGCTTTAGGATTCCAATTCCCTTACTAATTTTCCCTGTTTCTATATAAAGCGCCCCCAATTTACAACAATCATAGGGATCGTTGGGATGGCTTGCCAGATAGCCTTCCATCGCCGCCTGTGCCCTATCGAATTTGTTTAAAGATGCGATCGCTCCCGGTTGATAGCCATAGTGCAAAATTGCGACATCCGACAGAGAAACGATCTGCCACTGGGGTTCTCTCTGCAACAATTCGGCAACGCTATCATCCACTAGGGAATGGTAAGGACGAGAAAAGCGCACGTCTGGGTGATTGCGAAATAGACGAGAAACCAGGGAATAGGGCGATTGGGATGCTCCGACTTCTTGCCGAATTAGGTTGATAACGAGGTTGCGATCGCTTTCCATCGCTTGCTTCATCTGCGGCACAATTTCCGGTGTCAGCACTTCATCCGCATCCAGCACCAGCACCCAATCTCCCTGAACGTACTTCAACGACTCATTCCGCGCTGCTGAAAAGTCATTGCACCATTCAAAGTGATAAACCTTCGCCCCAAATTCTCTGGCAATTTCAACAGTTTTGTCAGTGGAGCCGGTATCCAGCACCACCATTTCATCTACCACATCTTTGACACTATTCAAGCATTGTGGTAAAGACGATTCTTCGTTTTTAACAATCATGCAGAAGCTTAGCTTCATTTGACACCATGAACTGGCTTAAGGGACTCGTGGTATTTTAAATGCGATCGCATCAAGCTAATTAAACAGTAAAAAAAGAATTCTTTTTTTGCCTGCCCTTCGGTAGATAGGGATCAAAACTTATATATTTTTGATGTGTAACAGCATACAAAATTTCGGCTCCTGGCTAAAAATTGGATTTCCTGCTCTGAACCAACTTGCAAAACGGGAGTTTATAATACATTTGTTCTTCCGAAACAGGGTAAACTTGTATGACCCTTGGTACCTTGAATCACCTAAGCTTGACGGTTAGCGATCGCTCGAGATCGGAACCGTTTTATAACGCAATTTTGGAATTCATGGGCTACCAGCAGGTGGAGAAAAATGATGAGTTTATTATGTGGTGGTCAAAGGATGTCGGGGCAATTTTGATTTATGCCGCGAATCCAGATTCCCCGAACAAACTACACGATCGCTACTCGCCAGGACTACACCATCTTGCCTTTAACGCCGACAGCCGCGAACAGGTAGATAACTTATACAACCTGATTCTTGAACTAGGCGCTACAGTCCTCGATCCGCCAGCCGAATACAACCAGTATGCACCGGGCTACTACGCTGTCTTCTTTGCCGATCCCGATGGGATCAAACTGGAATTGGTTCATATGCCCAATCTACCCTAGAGCACTTTCCTGCTCGCTGGATCTTGCGGTTTCTAGGTGCCCTTCTGCCTGATTTACTGACAGCGAGGATGACGCCCTCCTTGGTCGCAAATTAAGTCAATTTGCTTGGCATCTAAATTCTTGGCTTGAGAAAAATCGACGCCCTTAACACGAGCCAAGGATGCGGCATTGGGTGCCTCTTGAATGAATTGATCCGACTGCACGGGTTTTGGGGCGGCAAAGGTTGCCCCCTTCAAATTAGCTCCTGCTAAATTCGCCCCGCGCAGGTCTGCCGCACTCAGATTTGTGTTTTGTAAATTGGCATTTTGCAGCTGAGCCTGAGCGAGATTGGCACCAACCAGTCTGGTGGCGCTGAGATCGGCTTTTTGGAGATTGGCGTTCCGAAAATCTGCTTCCGAAAGGTCTGCTCCTTGCCAGTTGGAGTTCGTCAGCAGCGCAAAGGGAAACTTAGCCCCGACAGCGCTAACTTGTCCGAGACGGGCGCTAGAGAGATTGGATTGGGTAAAGTTGGCATTGGCTAAATCTGCACCCGTCAGGCTGGCATTTTCTAAGACGGCTTGACGCAAATCTGCACCAATTAGCTTGGCACTACTGAGATTTGCACCCACGAGTTGAGCCTGGGACAAATTAGCCCGATTCAAGGTGGCACGGATTAGGTTGGTGCGATTCAGGGGGACACGGCTCAAAAGAGCGCCACTGAGGTTCGCTTCTTTAAGATCGGCTCCATTGAAGTCGGTAATCCAATCGTCAAAGGTGCCCAGACGCCCATCCTCACCGGCACCCAAGAAGCGGCTATTCCGTAAACTGGCACCTGTGAGGGAGGCTCCTTTGAAGAGAATCCCAGAAAGGTCAGCTTTGTCTAGAACCAGAGTAAATGGAGCAGGCTCTTGGCGCACCTGTGCGAGGTCGGTGCGACTGAGATCGACCTTGTGGACTTGAGTGGGGTAGATGCTGAGAATTTTAGCGATCGCGCGTTGAGTGCCCACCAGTCGCCTTGCTATTAACTGTCGCTCTACGAATCCACTCCCTTGCAGCAGCGCTTCGTCCTTTTGCAGGGAAAGATTTAAGCGCTGCAAGTAGGGTAAAGCTTCCGGACCCGTACTGACTAAGGTTTGCCCAATTGTCTCCATCAAAGCAGGTACCCTTTCTTGACCCAGCAAATCTACTAAGAAGGGAATCGCCCGCGAGTCGTCCAACCTTGCCAGCGCCAGAATAGCACTCCGTCGTTCTTCTAATTGGTTAGGGGAAGATTGACTTAACCGCTCGACCAGCGCCAAAAACACTTTGTTATTCTGTTGCTTGGACGAGCGCCAATTTGCCTGACTTTGAATGTACATTTGAGTGCCGACGAAGGTTCCCAAGACAGCACTCATGCAAGAAAAGCCGACAATTATCAGCGTCAGACTGGGGTTTTGGCGCATCCAATCCCAAAGACGCAGCGATCGCTTGGAAGAGGGTTTGGAAGATTGAGAAGTCAGGGCAATGCTTGTGATGGTTTCCCTTGCTCGCTTCGCTGGCTGTTCGGTTCCCGGCAATTGGTTTAACTGAGGAGCATTCCGCGACCGATCGGGTACAAAAGCCCTGGCTCCATCGATGACAAAGGTTCCAGCGATTCTATCGTGCAAGGTGCGACGTTCGGGATTGAACAGCGCGATCGCATTTTCCCCCAGCCACATCAAAGCAGACAATCCCAGCAAAATCCCCAAATCCGGAAAAGCACCGCTGTAGCGCCAAATCAGATAAGCCGTCGAAAGCGGCAATCCCCACCTGCCGACTCCCTCTCTCCAAATCGCGCGCATCAATCCTGGCGGGTCGCCTGATTCTTGCACGACTTGGACGCCTAGCCAGCGCTTGGGCGAGGTTTGTCCGGTTTTTCCCAATTTATACAGTTGCCAGCCTACGACCAGGACAGGAGCCACCAGCGCCCCGCACCAAAACAAATTGGTGAGTGGAGCAACCCGTTGGTTGCTTGCGCGCCGGGGAATTGCCAACGTTTGAGCGATCGCATCCTCGGTGGTTGCTAGCACTGGGTTGAGAGGAACGGTTTCCGGAGAGACACACGCACCAGCATTCGTACAAAACTTGGCGGCAAGACCGATGCTATAGGGAACTAAAGCACTCGCAACCACCAACGAGACTTCCACAATCGTGGCAGCACCCCGTCGGGTACCCAGTGGTAGTCGGTGCATCTGTATCCGCCAAGACGGGCTTTTGCGATTCGAGCTTTTTTTCACGCTTTGGGTAGCCATTCGAGCATTCCACAAATAGCAGTTAGCTGTTCGCTTCTAGCAAATTTTGTCCGGGCAGGCAACCCTTATTTTGCTGGTAAAGAGCCGCATTAGTAATGAACCTGCCCTACGTCCTTAGACGACTATACCCGTCCGGAGTCCATAGTCCTCATTGCTACCCAAAAAATTAAGACTTGCTAATCGGGGGACTTGGGGGCAATAAACAGTTTGTACGCCAAATACACTAACCCTGCCAAGATGCCGAGACTAATCAGGGATGCAACTAGATACAAAACGCTTCTGATTAGCCCAAAACCAACCAAAGCCGCGACGGCGACAACAGCAACTTTACCAGCACCAGGAAGCCCTTGAAACCAGTTAGCAATTTTGTTGAACAGAGACTGAATTGATTGAGATTCTTTAGGTTGAACCTGGAGAGGTTTCCCCGGTTCGGTTTCTATCATTGGCGCGGGAGGGTTGCTCTGATTGATTTGAGCATCTAGTTCTTGGAGTTTACGCTCCCAGTCTTGATTTTCTTGAGGATTCATCTTTTGTTTTTATAGTGAGTGACGAAAATGACGGTTACAAATGAAAAACTGACAGTCAAGCATGTATTGTCTTGGTGATTTAAACAAAAGTTTGTTTTAGCAACACCATGACTTAAAAAAGAAGAAATTTTAGCGCCCTCTCAGATACGTGACACTTTAAGAAAAGGAACACACTCGAAACACCTTTATTTACTTCTGTAGGACACTTATAGTAAGACTTCCTTAAAAAGGCAAGGGGATGACGAAATGAAGATGCTTCGCAAATGGATAGTTATTCCCACAACCTTGGCGTTAATCTTAACAGGCGCTGGGGCGGCTCGTAGTGATGCCCCAGTGTTAGAACTGTCGTCGAAGTTGTCGAACGATCCGGTCGTCCTCAACGGGGCTTCTGGCGGTCAAACAAGTAGTAATTGCGGTTATATCTCCCAAACCCCGAATCAAGTTGTTCGGGTAACGGCAGATCGGATCGATTACTTGCGGTTGAGTATCCAAAGCAGTGGCGAGCCTACGCTTCTGGTTGATGGCCCAGGAGGACGATTCTGCGTGTTGGCAGATAGTGTTTCTGGAGATAAGCCGGAGATTTCAGGAGTTTGGCTTCGGGGGGATTATAACGTTTATGTCGGCGATCGCGCGGGTGGCACCCATCCTTATACTCTATCGATTACTGGACAGAATAAATAATCGGTCATTCGTCAGTCGTAATTAATCAAAAACGAGTGACGAATCACTTGATTTTTTTCTAGTCTTCCAGAGAGCGGGCGGATACCTCAACGGCTTCAACGTCAATCGTTCCGGGAGGCGTCAAACGGTTAAAGTGTCCCTGTTCGATTTTGAGCGACTCGCCACAATTGGGGCACTGGCACTCGGTTCGATTCAAAGCTGTAAATTCATAGCTACAGACGGGACATTGGTCGGCAATGAGGTTGCGTTGCAACCACCAGCGAAAGCCTAGGAAAGCAAGGACTGGTGCAACGAGGATTAAACCTATCAGAATCAGAAAAGATTTCACCAACCAGCCAAGCCCAATCGACCCTAGCAACCAAATGATTAGCACCAGGGTAAGCCAAGAGCCGACGCCAGAAAGCTTGAATTGAAAGGAATTGGGGCTGTTCTGGTTCACGGCAGTCTCCAACAAAAGCAAGGTAGTATGGACTACTTCCATCCTAAATCAGAATCGATTCTCTCTGAGAACAGAGGCCGTTCAGTATTGATTTTCAAACGTGCCTAATCGCATTCAATTCAAACAAGCAGCTGTTTTAATTGCTGGGCAAGGGCATCTTTTCCAAACAAAGCGAGGCTTTGTTCTCGCAACCACTGAGGGTCGCAGCGCTGGTCGTCCCCTTTGAGGATTTCAATACAGGCATTTGCCACGGCTTCTGGATTGCGATGGGGGACGCGCCAGCCTAAACGTCCATCCTGAAGGGGGTCAGCAGAGCCATCATCGTTACCGGATAGGACGGGGATGCCACAAGCCATTGCCTCTAAATAGACAATGCCAAAGCCTTCTTGGGAAGGCATGATGTAAGCATCAGCGACGCGGTAATGGTCTACCAGGTCTTCGGTGGGAACGAACCCAGCAAAGATAACCCGGTCGGCAACTCCTAAATCTTGGGCAAGCTGTGCTAGTCGGGGTTGATCGTCGCCGCGACCGATCACCAAATATTTGACTTCTGGGAATACTTGAGCGATCGCAGGGATGGCTCGAATGGTAACGTCTACGCCTTTGTAGATATCGCCCGACCACAGCCGCGCTACAGTCATCAAAACTTTGGCACCGCCAAGATTATACCGTTCGATCAATACGGGTGGCTTGGGGCCTGGAGTAAAGTAATTCCCATCCACCGCACAGGGTAGCATTTGCACTTTCTTAGGGTCTAGGTCATTCACCGCGCAGGCGCGATCGCGGCTATAGCGACTAATTGTCCAAATTCCCTCCGCCTGCTTGAGTGCCCTTCGTTCTTGATTGGCTAAGGGTTCCCAAAATTCTTTTCCGTAAGTCAGCACCGTATAGGGAATCCCCAGCGGCTGACATAGCAGCCTTACCAAGGGTGACAGATTAATATGACCGCAAAAAACATGGTGGGGACGGCGTTGTAACAGACAAGCTAGCAGTGAAGTTGCTAGCCTTAAGCGTCCCTTTTGGGGATTTTGGTTTTTGAGATAATGAAATTTGAGGTTTTTTCCCTCAAAGGGATTTGGGCAGCCAACGCCATCCCGTAGCAAAAATACCTCGCCTTTGGCTTGATTTCCCAATGAGGTATAAGACTGCAAAATATCCTTAACGTAGGATTGGATGCCCCCTTCGCATCCAAAAACTTCCAGAAAAATAAATATATGGTTTGCGACTGGTTTAACAGTCGGCTCTAAATAATCTATCTTTTCTCCCACTTCAATAATCCCTGAATTTTAGGAGTTTTGTTCCATCTGGGCGATGGACGGCACCTCAGCACTTTGTAAACGTTCCAAGTCCTTCAACACCATTTTTTCCAAAAGACCCTCGAAGCTAACTTGCGGTTCCCAGTTGAGTTGGCGCTTGGCTTTTTCTGGATTTGCCACCAGATGGAAATGTTCATCCGATCGCAGAAACTTGGGATCGACAACGACATAACGAGTCCAATCTAGCCCCACACACTCAAAAGCAGTCGCCACCAATTCCCGAACGCTGTGTAACTGACCCGTCCCAATCACGTAGTCTTCTGGTTCATCTGCCTGCAACATCCGCCACATTGCTTCCACATGATCGCCAGCATAACCCCAGTCGCGTTTGGCGTCCAGGTTGCCCATTTCCAGGCGATCGCTTAATCCCAATTTAATCGATGCTGCCGCTAAAGACACCTTCCGCGTGACAAAATTTGGAGGTCGTCTCGATGACTCGTGGTTGTATAAAATACCGCTACAGGCAAACCAACCGTAGCGCTGTCGGTGATGTACCATCGTCCAATGAGCGTGCAACTTTGCCGCTGCGTAAGGGTTCATCGGACGAAAAGGTGTATTCTCATCTTGAGGCGACCGATCCACCTGCCCAAACATCTCGGAACTGCTGGCTTGATAAAACCGCGTGTTCAATCCAGCCAGACGCACTGCATCTAACAGCCTGGTCGCCGTACCCGTTACCAAGTCCAGCGTTCCCAGCGGGTCTTGCCACGAATCTGGGACGAAACTGGGAGCGGCTAAATTATAAATTTCTTGAGGCTGTAGTTGTTCCACTACTTCCAACAGAGTCGCGCTATCCCTCATATCAACCGCACAAACCTCAATTTGGCTGGCGAGGGAACCCAGTTTAGCCAGACTGGATTGGCGGTGCAGCGGTACCAACCCAGCCACCCGATAACCCCGTTTCAAGAGTAAACGGCTGAGATAGTAGCCGTCTTGCCCAGTGATTCCTGTAATTAGCGCTGTCTTTGCCATGAGTCGAGTTTAACCACTTAATGTTGCGTTCGGGCTGGAGTTGGGTTCAGGCAGCTACATCCTATGTTCTTTTATACTTTGCTTTTTCGGAAGCGACCAGATAATACTTAACGCCTGTAGATGCTTCAAAAGCAGCACAAAAGCACTGCTTTTGAAACCCACAGGCGTCAAAGGTAACAAATAATTGTCTTAAAACAGACCCAATGTCAGAGATTTGTCAATGGGGAAGGTGGCACCGATACCCAACCAGAGGGTAAAGAAGGTTCCAAACAGGAAAACCGCCGTGGCGACTGGGCGACGGAAGGGATTTTGGAATTTGTTAACGTTCTCAATGAAGGGAACGAGAATCAAGCCCAAAGGAATCCCTGCCATGCAGGCGATACCCAGGAGTTTATTGGGTAGAATCCGCAGAATTTGGAAAACAGGCCAGAAGTACCATTCTGGGAGAATTTCCAGAGGGGTGGCAAAGGGGTTTGCCGGTTCGCCAATCATCGCTGGGTCAAGCACAGCCAGACCCGTACACAGTGCAATCGTCCCCATAATTACTACAGGGAAAATGTAGAGTAGGTCGTTGGGCCAAGCGGGTTCGCCATAGTAGTTATGACCCATGCCTTTGGCAAGTTTTTCACGTAACTGCGGATCGGTTAGATCCGGCTTTTTTTGGGTTCCCATTGTTGTATGTGTTCTCCTATGCGTTTTGAAAGCTTTGAGCTAAGCAAGAGGCAAAGTGGTCAGGGGGTAATAGAGAGATAGATAATGCAGGGAAGAAAAATGACTTTCCCACTTTCTCTCCTCTCCCCATTAGGCGCTGGACAGGGGCTGGATATCTCCTGCCCTGCTGTAGGGACGGAGATATCCCGTCTCTACAGCACTCAGTACTCTTTACAATGGGCCAGAGATGCCTTGCTTGCGAATCATCAAGAAGTGTAGCAACATGAAGACGGCAATCAGCCAGGGCAGCACAAAGGTATGCAGGCTGTAGAAGCGTGTCAGAGTGGCTTGTCCAACGCTGGAACTCCCGCGCATCAGCTCGACGATTTGATCGCCGACCAAGGGAATCGCAGCAGGGACGCCAGAGACAATCTTAACGGCCCAGTAACCAACCTGATCCCAAGGAAGTGAATAGCCGGTGACGCCGAAAGAAACGGTGATCACAGCCAGAGTGACACCCGTTACCCAGGTCAACTCGCGGGGCTTTTTGAAACCGCCGGTGAGGTAAACCCGAAAGGTGTGCAAAATCATCATCAGCACCATCATGCTGGCAGACCAGCGGTGGATGGAGCGAATCAGCCAACCGAAGTTGACGTCCGTCATCAGGTACTGGATGGAGGAAAAAGCCTCGGTGACGGTCGGCTTGTAGTAAAACGTCATGGCGAATCCAGTGGCAAACTGGATCAAAAAGCAAGTCAGTGTAATTCCACCCAGGCAGTAGAAGATATTTACGTGGGGAGGCACATACTTGCTGCTGACGTCATCGGCAAGCGCCTGAATCTCCAGACGCTCCTCAAACCAGTTGTAGGCTTTTGAATCAGTTACCTGCTTAGAAAACATGAACCCAGAGTTCCTAAAAATTTATTGCTGTTTTTGACACGAGCCAACCCCATGAGACAGTTTTCCGCTCTTTTCGGGGGCATGAAGCTGCAATGGGGATCAGTAGACACCGCGATAGAGAGAAGTCTAGGCGTAGCCTCTACAAAAAATGTAACATAGCCCGAAAGGGGGATTCTGTGTCATGCACAAACGAGTGTTAAGGGTTGTATTCGTACTAATCATACAAACTATCTTTACGTTAAGTTGGTGGACTTCGCCAGCGATCGCTTTAACGGAGGAACAGCAGCTTTTATCGGAAGCATGGCGAATTGTCAACTATGCTTACGTGGATGACAGTTTCAATCAACAAAACTGGTGGATGGCTCGTCAGAAGGCGATCAAGCAGCCTCTGTCTAATCGTGAGGCGACTTACACGGCAATTCAAAATATGCTCAAAACTCTGGAAGATCCGTTCACGCGGTTTTTAAAACCCGACCAGTACCGAAGTTTACAGGTGAATACTTCCGGAGAGCTTCAAGGGGTGGGACTGCAAATTGCCCTTGATGCCGAAACGGGCGAGTTGCAAGTGGTGGCACCAATTGACGGTTCGCCTGCTGCGAAGGCGGGAATCCGATCGCGCGATCGCATCCTGGAAATTGATGGCATCCAGAGTGCCCAACTGACCCTCGATGAAGCCGCCGCGAGGATGCGGGGCGCTGCGGGCACAGAGGTGAGGCTCCTGATGCAACGGGAGACAAAAACGCCTGAAGAAATTACCCTAGTGCGATCGCGAATTGCCCTCAACCCCGTTTATGCAGTCTTAGATTCCAGCAGTTCTCGCCTCCCGGTGGGTTACATTCGCCTGAGTCAGTTTAGTGCCAATGCCCCAACTGAGCTGGCGAATGCCGTCACCAAGTTGGAGAAACAAGGGGCACAAGCTTATCTGCTCGATTTGAGAAATAATCCAGGAGGGCTTTTGCAGGCAGGCATTGAGATTGCGCGGATGTGGTTGGATGAAGGCACGATTGTCTATACGGTCAACCGACAAGGCATTCTGGGCAGTTTTGAGGCGTCTGCACCAGCTCTTACCCACGCTCCTCTCGTTGTTTTAGTGAATCAGGGAAGCGCCAGTGCTAGCGAGATTCTGGCTGGGGCACTTCAAGACAATGGTCGTGCCCAATTGGTAGGCGCTCGAACTTTTGGCAAAGGCCTAATTCAATCTTTGTTTGACCTCTCAGATGGGTCAGGATTGGCGGTGACGGTTGCCAAGTACGAAACGCCAAACCATCACGATATCAACAAGCTTGGCATTACGCCAGATCGGGAAGTGCCTCTGGAGCCAATTACGCTTGATCAGGTGGGTACGGAAGCAGACCAGCAATATAAAACGGCGTTGGAGGTGTTAACCGCTAATGCGGTCGTTGCGGATGCGGCTTGATTCAGGAGTCAGGACTGAAGACTGAGGGCTGAGGGCTGAGGACTGAGGACTGAGGGCTGAGGGCTGAGGAGTTAGGGCTGAGGGCTGAGGAGTTAGGAGTTAGGACTGAGGAACTGAAGAGGCACAGGTGCTTCAGGGGCAGATGGATTGAGAGAATTCTTGCTTAGTGCTTAGTCCGTGCTTCGCACCGAACACAACGACTATAAACATTAACGGATATCGCCTAACGGCTGATAATAACAGCCTTCAGTTCTTTGATTTCTGTTGTGAGTAATACCAAAATCGCAAAAAAAGAAAATCTAGATAAAACTTAATAGTGCATTTACCGAAGCGAGTGCAGTAAGTTTGATTCCACAATGAAAGAGCAGTGTAAATTGGGAATCAAGCAATGCTCGGCTTGAGTGGAAATAGATTCTAGAAAAATCTGAGGCTGAGTGAGTTTTAACTGCGATCGCACGGGCCCATGCGATTGCTTAATTTTTAAGGCACGCCTACCACTGGTGAGAGTTTTTACCCCTAAATATAGCGATCGCGCTCATGGTTTTCCTGGCAAACGATCTTAGATACTCTATCAGTCGGTCAACAGTTTTATCTGTTGCCCACTCATTGCTGAAGTTTTTAGCTTCACAACCAGATTCCAGAGTGGTACTCATCGCCGGGGGTAAGTCTGACTTTACTCCGAGCGACCTGTGCCCGGAGAGACAATCAAAAGGAGCGCGGTGCGGGTATGCATCCCCAGAAGCAGGTGCTTTGGGCTTGCCGGAGCTGCTGACCCCGCCCAACTGTTTTTTGAATCTGGCAATGGGGAAGCCATCAGCAACCCATTGCGAGAATAAATGTGAGAATCAACACAGATGGTTGCCTTGTTCGTTGAAGCTGCGGAAGTTAACTCGAACCCTTAGCTCAACTCCAGAGACTCAAAGCAAGGTGCCCTCGTTGGTAATTTTGGGACTGGGCGATCGCTTCAATGTGATGTTGCACAGCTACAAAACCACTGAGAATTCTGAACTAAACGCCAATCCTTACGAGCTGTGTTTTGGCTTCGATCCGGCGATTGTGGGCAGTATTTGCGCCGAAATTTCTCGCGGGTTGCACTTAACCCCAGAAATCTCCCCTCTTTTCGAGCGAGCCATTGCCGATTGGTTCCCTCAACCCAATCTCCCAGCTTTGCAGAGCGAATTCACATCAACGCTGGTGAGTGCTATCTTAACCAGTCAAATTAGCACTCAGACTCCAGAAAAAGCAGATACAAATGCTTGTAGCAGTGCTGGGGCGAGTTTAATCGGCAATCCTACAACCGACATTCAGATTAAAACCGCCTTGTTGAGGGAGCCGGGAATCCAGGCGCACCTTGTCCAACCCCCCATTCCCCAGGCTGTAGTGCCGAGTTGGCAACAGCCAGAAAAGTTACTCCAAGAACTGCTACGAATTAGCTGGTCAAGCCAGGGAGCGCAGGTAATTTTGCAGCGTTCGGCGGTGTTGATTCAAGAGACTTTTGGGGTTAGTCGGTGTTTAATTGCGTTCTATAGCGCCAAAGATGAGCGTACCTTGTGGAGTGCGATCGCCCACGATTCATCTATCCCCCTTTCGGCTCGGCAAACTCACGATCCTGAATGGGCAAACATCGAACAGTGCCTTCTCAAACATCATCAGGGCAATCCTTGGGCAACTGAGCGAAACATTGGCTCAACGGCTGCCGAATCTATCTTTTTGACCTGGTTGCATACACACCCGCAGAAAATCGAGCCGCGAGAGATGGCATCTCTACACGGTGCGTCTGGACTGGTTGGTTTGCTACTGCTTGAGCAATGGGATGAGAAGCGGGAGTGGCAACCGGGAGAGCGGCAATTACTGCATCTGGCGCTGCAATTGGTAGAGCGAGGACACAACCTGGCGACGCTTTACCAGCAAGCGGAGGAACGAATTACTCATGCGGCGCTATTAAATCGGCTGGTTGCCCAAATCCGGGCCTCTTTAGAACTGTCCCATATCTTTGAAACGGTGACGCTGGAACTGGGTCATCTTTTGGTGGCAGATCGATGTTTGATTTTTCAGTATTTAGAGGAACAGCAGTGTTGGAAGCCGCTGACTGAATATCGCGCTCATGCTGATATCCTCACAGCCATGAACTTGATCGTTCCCGATCAAAAAAACTGTTGTTCCAGAACGCTGCGAAATCTACAGGTTGTCCAGGTGAGCGATACGCGCTTAGTGGATGACCCGATGAATCGCTCTTTGGCGGCAAAATATCCGGGCGCTTGGTTAATGGTGCCAATTCACCGACAGCAAAAGATTTGGGGCTGCTTAACCTTCGCTCAGGATCAATTTCCCCGTTACTGGCACGAGTCGGAGTTAAGATTTATCACGACCGTTGCCGACCAACTAGCGATCGCTATCTACCAAGCAACCCTTTACCAACAAATTCAGGCGCAAAACCAAACCCTAGAAGCCTTGGTACGAGAACGCACCGCTGAGCTGGAAAGTTTCTTTGATGCTCACCCAGACTACATTTTTGTGGTCGAGCGCGAGAATCTGCGTCTGCGCTTTTGCAATCATGCTTTTGCTCAAAGGATGGGGTTTGACAACCGATATGCCGTTCAGGATCGGTCGATTCTAGAATGCTTCCCGCCTCTGATTGCTAAGTCGTTTGCCAAACAAAATTTGCGGGTTTTTGAATCGGGAGAAACGCTACACGAACAGGAAACCCTAGTTTTCCCAGATGGGATTCACCACTTCGACACTTCCAGAGTGCCGTTGAAGCACTCTAATGGTGAGGTTTATGCTTGCTTGGGGACTTTCCGTGAAATTACGGAGCTAGTGGAGACGAAGCAGGCGCTATCTCTGAGAACCGAGCAGTTGCAAGATGCCTTGACTGCTGCGAATGCAGCTTCTCAGGCGAAAACTGAGTTTCTAGCAACCATGAGTCATGAATTGCGGACACCGCTCACATCTGTGATTGGGATGTCCTCCGCTTTAATGCAACCGTATTTTGGCGAACTGAGCGGAAAACAGAAAGAATATCTCAAGATTATTCACAATAGCGGACAGCACCTGTTGCAGCTGATTAACGATATTCTCGATTTATCTAAGATTGAATCCGGTAAGGCGTCTTTAACCCTCAGTCAGTTTTCTCTGCGTCAGGTAGGGATTGAAAGTTTGGAACTGCTGCAAGAAAAGGCTCAAGTCCAACAGGTGAAGCTAACAGGGGATTTCGCTGAGTTGCCTCCCACCGATGAATTTTGGGGGGATGAACGGCGCGTGCGGCAAATCTTGCTGAATCTACTCTCGAATGCGGTAAAGTTCACACCACCAGGGGGTGAGGTATGGCTGCGGATGCAGTGTGAAAGTAACCAGGCGATGATTGAGGTGGCAGACACGGGAATTGGGATTCCGATGGAGAAACAGCATCTTTTGTTTGAGGCGTTTCAACAAATTGATAGCTCTCTGCATCGGCAGCACGAAGGGACTGGGTTGGGATTGGCTTTAACTCGCCAGTTGGTGGAGATGCATGGCGGCACGATTAGCTTCCATTCAGAGGTAGATGCGGGAACGGTATTCGTGGTTTATCTTCTAGCCCAAAATCCAAAGTGAAGGGGTGAGGGAGAATCGGTCGCAAAGAATAAATAAAATCTAGCGACATCTAGCGACTCCCGACTTTGTTTTCGGCAAACCTTCAAAACAATCGGTCGGGATATCCCCTGGGTTTTCTACAATGGAATGGGGTGTTCCATCCGATGTGTCCCGATTGGGTGGAGATGCACAAATGGTGTTAAGGATGGTGTCAAGGACAGCCAGTTGAAGTTTTACGTGCTGGATGCGGCTGTTCCTTCGAGGGGTTATAAGTCGGGATGGTGGCGCTGTATTCTGGAGAATCTGCTTGCACTTTGCTCTTTTAAGCAATTGGCTGGCACGTTAATTGCCAATCTGGAATGGCTAATTGCTAGCCAGTTAATTCTCCTGTAGACCAATTCAGATTTAGATCATGGAACTCTGGTTGCTCCTACTGTTACTAGGACTGTTTACTTACTTCATCGTGAAGCGCAGTGTTGCCAGCATCACCCGAACCCCAATCTGGCTTTTGTGGATGGTGATGATGACACCGGCATTCATTTGGAGTGCCTGGATTTTGGTCTACGGTGAAGATAAGCGAATGCCGCCAGCTTTGGAGATTGCCCCGTTTATCATTTGCCCGATATTGTACTGGCTGCTGATTCAGTGGGGGCGTCGAGATTTTACCCCGCCGCCAAAACCGCAAGAAATGGTGGCGGAACAAGCTCAGAATCCATCTGAGGTACAGCCTGTTTCTGCGGGCGATGCAGGGAGTACCGTCCGTCCGATTGATAAAACGGAGGAAACAAATCTTCGCAATTGCTTTCCCTGGTCTATCTATTACCTCCAAAACATCGATTACCGACCCCAAGCGGTGATTTGTCGCGGGAAGTTGCGAACGAATCCGGAGGTGGCGTACCAGACAATTCGGGAGAATATTGAGAAATTATTTGGCGATCGCTTCTTTGTTGTCTTTCAAGAAGGTTTGAATGGGAGTCCGTTCTTCGCACTGGTTCCCAATCCCCAAGCTCACTCGCAGGCACAGCAGCAAACCGAACCTTTAAAACGACCGGCTTTAGCCTTAGGGCTGCTGCTTGTAACTTTGTTTACCACTACTTTAGTTGGGGTGGAAATTTCAGAAGTTTCTAACGCCGCACTGCAATCTAACCCAGCTTTGCTGTTAAAAGGACTGCCCTATGCTTTGGCATTGGTGGCTATCTTAGGCATCCACGAACTCGGTCATTACCTGAGTGCCCAATATTACAAAATTCGCACCACGCTGCCTTACTTTATCCCCGTTCCTTTTTTCTTGGGCACATTTGGAGCGTTCATTGGGCGGCGATCGCCCGTACCCAGTCGCAAAGCGTTATTCGATTTGGGCATTGCTAGTTCCGTTGCTGGTTTTTTGGTGACGTTACCGCTATTGTTTTGGGGATTAGCGCACTCGGATGTGGTTGCTGTGTCGGAGCAGTCGAGTATCTTAAACTTCACTTCTTTGAATCCCCGGTTTTCCCTGTTATTAACTTTGCTAAGTAAAGGGGCCCTGGGATCTGAACTGACAGCAAACACGGCAATCAAGCTTCACCCAGTGGGAGTGGCGGCTTATATCGGTTTTATCTGGACAGCGTTTAAGTTGATGCCGGTAGGACATCTGGATGGCGGTCACATTGTCCATGCCATGTTTGGGCAACGAAATGGGGCGATGATTGGTCAAATTAGCAGACTGTTGATGCTGGGATTGTCTCTTGTTCAGCCAGATTTGTTTATTTGGGCAATATTCTTATTCTTGATGCCAGTTTCTGATGAACCGGCGCTGAATGATGTGAGCGAACTTGACAACAAGCGCGATTTCTGGGGATTGTTAGTTTTGGCGCTTTTAGTGAGCATTTTATTGCCAGTGCCAGGAAATCTCGCGCAGTTGTTGAAGGTTTGATTCAGATAATTGAGTAAAAGGTAATTGGGAATTGGTAAAAAGTTTTAAGGGAGACGCGATTAATCGTGTCTGAGTTATGAGTTGTGAATTCAAGAATTTTCTTGTAACTCATCACTCTCATTAGCCATTAGCCAAGGAATAAGAACAATGGAAAAACAGCCGATTCAGGTGATAGGTGGTGGTTTAGCGGGGACGGAAGCGGCGTGGCAAATTGCGAATGCGGGTGTGCCAGTGGTGCTGCACGAAATGCGACCGTTACGGTTTAGCCCCGCCCATCACTCCGAACACCTGGCAGAATTGGTGTGCAGTAATTCCTTTGGGGCAATGTCGAGCGATCGCGCAGCCGGTCTTTTGCATGAAGAATTACGTCGTCTCGGCTCAATGATTATTAATAAAGCCGACGAACACGCGGTTCCCGCTGGGGGTGCCTTGGCGGTGGATAGGGGCGTATTTAGCCGCGAATTGACAGAAATCCTCGCGAATCATCCCCTGATTGAGTTACGACGCGGTGAATTGCGCCAAATCCCCACAGAAGGCATTGTCGTCCTCACCAGTGGCCCGCTCACCAGTCCCGATTTGGCTGAAGATTTGCAGCAGTTCACGGGCATGGAATACATGAGCTTTTTCGATGCCGCCAGCCCGATTGTGGTGGGAGAATCGATTAATCGGGATGTGGCTTTCTTGGCTTCTCGTTACGACAAGGGAGACGCGGCTTATCTCAATTGCCCGATGAATCGGGAGCAGTATCTCCACTTTAGGCAGGAACTTTGTAAGGCTGAACAAACCGAATTGAAAGACTTTGAGCGGGAAACGGCTAAGTTTTTTGAAGCTTGTCTGCCGATTGAAGAACTGGCGCAGCGGGGGGAAGATACGATGCGTTATGGCCCGTTAAAGCCGGTGGGATTGTTTGATGCCCGTAAAGGCGATTTCCGCGCCCCAGAAAATCAGTCGCAACGTCCTTATGCGGTGGTGCAGTTGCGTCAAGAAGATAAGGCGGGGCAGTTGTGGAATCTGGTAGGATTTCAGACGAATTTGCGCTGGGGCGAACAAAAGAGAGTGTTTCATCTGATTCCAGGGTTGGAAAATGCTGAGTTTGTGCGGCTGGGCGTGATGCACCGCAACACGTTTATTAATGCGCCCCAACTGTTAAAACCTTCTTTGCAATTCCACAAACGCGCCACGTTGCTAGCGGCGGGGCAATTGGTGGGGACTGAGGGCTATACGGCAGCGGCGGCGGGTGGCTGGCTGGCAGGGACGAATGCGGCGCGGCTGGCTTTGGGCAAAGATCCGCTAACGCTACCAGGAACGACGATGATGGGGGCGTTGTTTGAATTTATTAGTTCGGCGTCATCAAAGCATTTTCAACCAATGCCGCCTAATTTCGGAATTTTGCCGGAACTGCCGACTCGGATTCGCAATAAGCAGGAGCGATATGGAGTTTATCGCGATCGCTCTTTTGCCGATTTAGCGAGTTGGAAAGCTGCGGCTAAATTGCTCGTTCCCAAGCTGAGCTTGGAACGAGAAGCAACAAGCGCTTCCATTGAATAAGGAACGGGATTTAATTAACCTCCCATTTTGCATAGGGAGATGGCGCTGCCATCCCCTCCAGAATGGGAATGAGTGTAAGTGATTTGATCCACCTTCCTCAGTAGCATTAAGATCCCATGAGTCCGAAATAATAACTTGCAGCAACTACGAGAATTGTTAATACTCCGATTGTCGTGCTGATAAGAAATTGCTTAGAGGTTTTTTGATTAAGCTCCTGTTTGCTTTCACCTTGCTCAGTGGTAGCCCCACGATTGGTTGCTTCGTTAGTTTTCATGGTTGTTAATGGTTTATGGTTATTTATTACCCAGTTTGCTACAACTGCCAGAAACTTCATCTAACTTAAGAATTATCAAATAAATGTATACAGCGATACTTAATAGCTTTATACTCAGTTGTCTAACAAGCAGAACTGGTTGCTTAAGAATTGAATTTAACAATCTTTTGCTAAGGCTTTTTTAGGCTTTAAATTACCTAAAGCAGCTTGTACAAATGATTTTTTGATAGTATATTTTTATAATGGAAATCTGTGCGTTCAGGTAAATTGTTTCTCAATTAGCCGTACTGCCTCTACAGCACCATTAGGATAATCCGCAGGGCGATTGGATACCTGATTTTGCAGCATTGCCACAGTCGCGATCGCGTCCTCAATCTCTTCAACACAGTAGGCGCATCGTAAAGCCCTAACTTTTTGACGGTCATATAGTCGCTTAAAGGCAAAAGCGACTAACGGGACGCCCACCGCAGCACATTCATAAACCGTGTTATAACCAGCGCCGCCGACAACGACATCAGCCGCTAGGAGGCATTCGATTCCTGGCGAGTGAGACACCCACAACTGCGGCGGACATCCATCTGGACAGACAGGTGCTAAGACACGCACCGCTGCCTCTGGAAACGCTGCATCTAGGTGAGTTGATAACTTACCAAAGAAAGATAATTCGGAAGCTTGTCCGGCGGCACAGACAAGGATAATCTTTTTTCTAACCTCCGCTGGTGGGGTTTGTTTGTGTAGCTGCGACTTACAATCGCCAGGTTTATGACACAAAGCATCAAGACCAAGTAGCGATCGCGCCTTTTTTCTATCTGGCAGTTCCTCAGCATTGCGAATTAACCAGGGACTGGTGTAATAGACAATTGGTAAATCTGCTAGCGGCGAATCTTCTCCATCTCCCGGCACAATAACCGCATCAAAGTTTTCTTTAACAAAAGAACGCAACTCAAAACGGTGAATATAAGCTGGGGTGATATCGCGGTGAACTAAAATTCGGGGAATGTGCTTTAACTGGGGCAAAATATCTGCCAACTCACCACCCAACCCGCGAGGAAAAGTATCGACAATTAAACAGTCGTAACGGGTGTTTAATAAAACATCCCGCACTTGTTCGCAAGTCGCCCCAAAACCAGCGTCAGGTGCAATGATTTGCACATCGCAATCTTCCCCGCGCAAGTAAGTTGCATAAGGGCTATTCGTAAGAATTCTGACGTTATGGTAACGGGTAGCCATTCGTCCGAGAGATAAGCTACGGGTAAGATGTCCCCAACCGCCTCCCAAAGCATAAATTAACCAAGTTGACATTTTCGGAGTTTTCAACGCAAAGAATACAAAGGTAAATGCAAAAGTACGCTAAGGAATCCTTTTTTCTTAGCGTACCTCTGCGTTATCCTTGGCGTACTTCTGCGTTAAAAATTTAACTTGCCCCCATATCCATCTCAAAATCGGCATCCATTTCTCCTTCTAGACTCATATTGTCTGCTTCGGTGAAATCGACATTGCCAGTGTCCGGGTCATAATCATAGCGATCGCGGTTGTCATAGTAGTTGCTGCCCCAATAACCGCGATTGTAGTTACCATATCCAGAGTAATAGGAATAATCGTAGTAATAGGGGTTATTATCTGGGTAACTACAATAAGGACAGCCAATGTTTGTAGTGCGTCCGCAGCGACGTTTGAAGAGAAATCCCACCATACGATCGCATTCTCCACTTGCAGCCATCCCCGATGAACTGGTAGCCTGACTGCTGCTGGGATTGAGTTGAATTTCGTAGGGGCCAATTTGCAAGCGATCGCCATCTATTAGCGTACTACTGGGCAACCGGACGCTGTTAATTAAGGTGCCAGTACTGCTATTTTGATCGACTACGATTAACTCGCCATTCGCTACATCAATTAGAGCATGGTATTCAGCCACTTGCTCGTTGGCTAGCACAATTCTAGCAACCCGATTACCATCAATTTCCTGCGGCATTGAGGCAAATTCTCGACCCAAGGCGACAGGCGTTTCTAACATGGGTTCTCGTCTTTCGCCGGTGGCTAGATCTATCCAACTCAGTTGAATTTGCAAGGATTATTTCCCTCCCGAACGATTAACTGCATAAGCTAAAGCGGCTTGTTGTTCTTTGCTTAAAACGTCGAATCCGAAGCTAGCGATCGCAGCTGGGTTTACCTGAGATTTTGTAGAAAAAACTGGTTTGTCCGCTGCATTTATCAGAGAAGTTTTACCATTCTTTACTTTCACCTTGTAAAGCGACTGTTTATCCGGTGACTCAACCTCAAAACCGTAATCTCGCGCCTTAATCCTGTAAATTTCTTTATCTGCCGCATCTTCTAACTTGTAATCTCCATCATTCTGTCTTCGCAAAACATACAATTCTTTTGTTTGATCTGCATTCTCAATCTTCCAGTAACCCTCTTTTGTTACAATGTAGCCTAAAACTTGATCGGCAGGATTCTTGATTTTTACTTTTCCCCCACCATCAACATTAAATCGAGCTAATTCTTTGTCCTTTCCATCAAGCAATTTTGCCCCATCCGCCTCTGGTTTCAGGGCAAAATCTTCCGCACCCCCCTCTTGCTTAAATTTTATCTTCTCTGTATTAGTCGTCACCGCTGACGAATTATTTTGAGTAATTGGAGATGTTTGCGGGTTAGATGTTGTAGATACTTCTGGTGCCTGCTTAACAGAATTACTACAAGAACCTAGCAGTATTACCGCTGCCAAAGCTAAGCCGGAAAAAAATGTTCTGTTCATGTTATTCATTGTTCAAGTTTCCACCAAAATCCTTTCTCTATCTAGTAACAGTTTGCATAATTAATGTTCCGGATTTTTGCAAACAAACTAAATATGTTTTTACTTTTACTTACTTTGCCTTAGATAACATCCGAGCTAAATTTAGAACTTGATACAGGCTGAGAAACATCATCGTGATAGTTTGATATAATGTTTCTTCGTTCCAAGGCATCGAAGGTGGCATTTTCACGACTAAGTTTATTCCCTTATCCGTCACTCTCATCCGTTTTACCTTAGTCAGTTTTGGAATTTTTACTGCATTCACAGCTTCATTGTTCAGAACTTTGATTGCCCCGTACCGTCGTTGCGGATAAGTTAAATCCAGACTGATATCTAATCCCTTGGCTTTCGATTTCGTTTTGTATTTTGATTTGCCGCTTCTAGAAGTTTTCCATCCATAAGCGGTCTGATTTAGCTCAGAAGTTGTTAATACAAAACGAGTTTTATCTAAAAATTGTCCTTCCATTTTTAGCCAATCATCTTGGAAAATATCTATTTTAAATCCTGATTTCGAGGGATGGGCAACTGTTTTAATCTGCTTAGATTTTTGATGGGCTGGACTGAGATCTAAATGAACACTGACCTTAGCTTCCTTATCCATATCTCGCTCCAGCATTTCCAAAATTTTTTCCGTTAATGCATAGCGATGATTTGGTAAATTTAATCGGCTATATTTACTCCTCCTTATTCCTGCATAAATCGCTACGATCGTACATCCTAATCCAACAAACAATAAGAAAACAGTTACAATATTTCCAAATAATTGAATCCCATCTCCCATCTCTCCTACAACTATCATTAAAATGAACGCTATAACAATTGAAGTAATCGCACCAATAACACATTTGGTTGCTAAACTTCCAAACTTTGTTTGCTTTGCCTCCGAGGCTCTATCTAGGGTTGCCATTTCCCTTAAGTCTTTGACAATATCAGAAACAGCAGCCGTCACCGAATAAGTCAGAGATTTGCGAAAGGTTTCTAAATTTATTGACATTTGTAATAAAAATTCAATATCAATGAATCGGGAATTACGGAAGGTAGCGATCGCTTACCTAAAATCACACTCAAACGCTTTGATAACAGATACGTTCTCGGAAGTGGTAATTATCGTTACAAAAAGTTAGAATCTTAGGGCAAAATTGAGTCATAGTTTAGTTGATGAACGATTCTAGAATAGTTTACGTTTCTTTTGATACCGTACCAGCGCCCAAGGGAGCCGCAATTCATATTTCTGCTTTTACTCAAGCTTTGGCAGATGCTTTTGGCGACATTCAGCTAGTGACAGTTTCCCCGACAGCCTACGCAGTAAATCAGAGGGAATCACCTCATGTTATCCAATCCATGTTACCTGCGCTAGGAGATACGTTAATTAATCGAGTGCTTTATTTTCGCGCGATGCTGGGCAATTGGTGGCAGAATCAGTGGTTTGAGACAGTGCATATCCGTTCTATTTATGAAGGATTTCCCATTGCCCTGAGCAAAGGAAAATTATGTAAGTATTTAATTTTTGAAGTTAATGGATTGCCATCCATTGAACTCAAATATCGCTATCCAGCAGTGGCAGAAGATCGGGAATTATTGCACAAATTAAAGGCGCAAGAAAAAATTTGTTTAGAAGCATCAGATTTAATTTTAACGCCTAGTTCCGTAACCAGAGACTATCTCCAAACAAGAGGGGTTCCCGGCTCAAAAATCCGCGTCATTCCCAATGGAGTTGATTTAGATATATTTACTTATCGTCCTTCAAAATTTAGGGATGCCGAGTATCCAAATCTTCCCTATCAGGACAAGGAAACGTCACCCCTACAGATTGAAAATGATTCAATAAAGACTCAGCCTCGATTTCAGGTGTTATATTTTGGGACGTTTTCCCCTTGGCAAGGGATTAATCTTGCTGTTGAAGCACTGGCACTTGCTGACCGGGATTTTCCTACTCAATTAACAGTCCTTGGACAAGGTCGCGACTTTCAGATCTTAGCCTTAAAACAGCTAGCTTTAAAACTAGGAGTAGCAGAGTCTCTCACGATTTTAGACCCTGTATCGCAAGCGGAACTCGTCCAAAAAATTCATGCATCTGATGTAATTTTGGCTCCGTTGACGCCCAATGACCGAAATCTGGTTCAGGGTTGTTGTCCTTTAAAGATTTTGGAAGGAATGGCGACAGGTACGCCAGTGATTGCTAGCGATTTACCAGTAGCGAGAGAATTGGGTGAGGATGGGGTGCATTTTCTACTCGTGAAACCGGGTTCTGCAAAGGCAATTAAAGATGCTTTACTGAGGTTGAAAACAGAACCAGAATTGGCAAGAAATTTGGCGAGGAATGCCCGTCAGCAGATCGAAAATGCTTACACTTGGAAACACGCGGGTGATGCTTTGGTGGCAGCTTATGAGGAAATTGGGATTAAACGATCGATAACAGTTTGAAGCCGCTGATTTTCATGTTTTAGAGAAAATTCAGCGAGAATGCGATCGCGCCCTGCCATCCCAATCTGACGCCTAGCACTTGGCTCTAAATCTAAACACTCCAGCACCGCCTCACCCAGTCGATGTAACTGGGAACGAGGAAGCAAAAATCCACTTTTCCCATGCTCAATCACCTCTGGAATTCCACCGGCATCGCTGGCAATACAGCAACAACCACAAGCGATCGCTTCTAGCAGCGCATTCGGCATCCCCTCCCATACAGAAGGTTGCAGATAGACATCACACAGCCGCAGATGCCCCGCTACCGCCGCAGGACTCGCTAAATGTCCGGTAATAATCACCCGCTTGGCGTCTTCTGGATGCTGAGTCGCATACAGTTGTAGTGCTGCTTCTTGAGACGCCCGCACTTCCCCGATAATTAACAAACACGCAGGACGCTGAGCGCGGACTATTGTTAAGGCATTCAGAAGAAACTGCTGCCCCTTCTTTTCTCGTAATTCTCCGGAAAATCCCAGTACCGCTTCATCAGGAGCAATGCCTAAAGATGCTCTCAGAAGGGATGATTCATGAGTTGCGCCGATAATGGGGGGCGAAAATACCCGCTCGTTGACGCCATTTTTCAAAACCATCACATTATCCCGCTGGGCGAGTAGCTGAATCTTTCGGGCCATATCAGCACTCACCGCCGTAATCAAACGGGCATTTAACAACGTCCATTGCAGTCGCGCAAAATCTCCCGGTGGAAACATGGCTCGATCGATATCATTCCCACGGGCGCTTACCGTGCTGGGAAGGCCATTTGTCGCTGCAAACCAAGTAGCTAAGAACCCACTGGGGAAGACATAGTGCCCCCAAACAGCATCGTACCCACGGCACTGATGCAGCCAGTCGAGGACGTTAAGCGTATGAGGCATCGTCATATCCCAGTGGCGATATAGCCCCACCCGATAGACTTTGAGATGTTTGATAGTTTGGAAATTTTGACTTTCGGCGTGCCCAGTTGCCTTGCTAGCTACGTCTGAACTCTGGACTTCTCCCGGTTGCAAGTAACGACTCCACGCCACAACGTCTACTTCAATGCCCAACTGGCAGAGGGCGGCGGCGATGCGTCCGGCGCTACTCGCTAACCCACCAATATCTGGGGGAAACCGTTCCGTGAGAAAAAGAAGACGTCTCAAGGGACTCTAAAGAATTGCTACTAGGACTGTTTAAAGTCTAAAGTCTAAAATGCGATCGCTCAGTTGTGAATCTGATTCCCTTAACGTTTTGTCTAACCTAGAGGGATTTCGTTTAATTCAGGAAAAATTTGAAAAACCCAGGATCTTATTCCCTTTCTGCGAACGAGTTATTCAGCGCTCAACGGAATGAGACAGCTAATCCCCATTGGCGGGGATTAGGGGCAGGGAGCCGCAGGCGATGGTGGCGTGAGTTTTTTAAGGACGGGGAATCACCTGACCGCTATTCCTGCTCAGTCGCCCCCCTCAATCGCTACCAGCACCACTGTAATATTGTCTCTGCCCCCTTTATCTTTAGCGGACTCGACAAGGGCGTCGGCTGCCTTTTCCAAGGAAGTAACCTTGAGGTGAGTTGCAATCAACTGATCCGAGAGTTCTTCTGTAAGTCCATCGCTACACAGCAGCAGTCTGTCGCCTGCTTGCACATCCAGCGGTTGGATCTCAATCAGACGCAAATCTTTACGACCCAGACACTGAGACAATACGTGACGCCACGGGTGCATTTTAGCTTGTTCGGAAGTCAGCTCCCCGGCTTTCATCGCCCGTGCCACCCAAGTATGATCCTCAGTGATTTGCTCTAGAGTTGCCCCTCGCATTCGATAAAGGCGAGAGTCCCCCACATGAGCGACCCAAGGCTGCTGTTGGCGAAACATCACTACAACGCCTGTTGTGCCCATATCTGAGCGTTCTGGATGATTCGCTTGATCTTGTAAAATCGCCTGATTTGCATCCAAGAAGGCTTTTTCTAATAACGCTGGGCAAGTCTCGTCGGAATGCCAATGCTCATCTAGATAGGTGTAGATAGCCTGAGTGGCGATTTGGCTTGCCTCCTGGCCTCCTGCATGTCCTCCCATGCCATCAGCAACTATAAAAAATCGCCCATCAGGGTCGATATGGTAGTCATCTTGGTTGACGGAACGAAGAAGTCCCGCATCAGAGAGGCCCGTGGAGCGAGGAATCATATATTGTCTGCTGGCAACAGCAACTTTACTTTACCCGAATCAAAACATCCGATCAAATCGGTCGAGGCGCATGAGCAAGCGAATGAGGACAAACGCGATGGCAGATGCCCCCAGAGCAACCACGACTGCCAACCCGACATAACCCTGAACGAAGAGGATGGTGGCTGACAGAGTGAAGGCACTGATGAGCAAAGTATAGTTGGTTCCTAACTGAATACTGCTCATTCGCCGAAGAATGCGATCGCTCTCAATAGAGCGCACTCGAATTCGCAGGTCGCCCTGCTCTAATTTCTCAATCGTATCCTCAATCCGCCTGGGCAAACTCAAAGCCGTACTGCTAACTTGAGCCGCTTGCCGTCCTAATTCATTCAAGAAGCTACTACTACTATTACTGCCATTACTATCTGCCATAAGCTGCATTGCAAAGGGTTTTGCAACCTCCATAAAGTTAAATTCCGGGTCTAAGCCTTTTCCAACCCCTTCTAAAGTTGAGAAGGCTCGCATCACAAAGGTAAAAGTCGCCGGAAACCGAAAAGGTTGGTCGTAAGCAATTTCATAAAGGTCTTCACTAATCTGACTCACCGATTGGTTTTCAAACGGCTTGTCCATAAAGTGATCCAGCATATACTGAATCGATCGCCGTACGGGTCCCATATCATCAACCGCTGCCAGCGCTCCCATTTCGACGAGCGAATGCATCACTCGGTCGCCATCTTTTTGAGCAATGCCAAACAGCGTTTCCATTAGTTGCTCGCGAATGTTGGACTTAATCCGCCCCATCATGCCGAAATCATAGAAAATTAGGGCACCTTCGGGACTGACTGCGATATTGCCAGGATGCGGGTCGGCGTGGAAGAAGCCATCGTTGAGCAATTGTTGCAGGTAAGCTTTAGCACCCAGATGAGCCAGTTCCTTTCGATCTAGCCCTGCTGCTTCTAGCGCTTCATAGTGACTAATTTTGATGCCCGGAATGTACTCAAGAGTGACAACCCGTGGCGACGTATATCGCCAGTAGACACGCGGCACTTTTACCCAATCATAGGCGCGGAAGTTGCGGCGAAACGTATCGGCGTTGCTGCCTTCATTCAGGTAATCAATTTCTTCCCAAAGAATTCGGCTGCACTCCTCATAGATTCCCAGCCAGTCACGACCCCGACCCCAGTCGGGATGGTTTTGAAAGAAACGGGCAATTCCTCTAAGAATTTGCAAATCAACCGTAAACAGCTGCCGCAGTCCGGGTCGTTGTACCTTGACCACGACTTCTTCGCCGCTGTGGAGAGTTGCTTTATGTACCTGTCCCAAGCTAGCAGCCGCCAGGGGAATCGGGTCAAAAGTGCGGTAAAGCTGCGAAACTTTCTTGCTGAAGTCCTTCTCAATCAACACCTCAGCTTGTTCGTAGCTAAAAGCAGGCACTTTGTCTTGCAGCTTAGAAAGTTCCTCCACATACTCCACAGGGAATAAATCGGCACGGGTGGAGAACAGCTGCCCAACTTTAATAAAAGTCGGCCCTAGGTCTAAGAACGTCTCTCGAATCCAAATCGCTTGTGCTCTGCGTCTGTGGGCTTGTTTTTCCTCTGTAACTCCGCCCGGATAGCTCCAAGATTTGTTGTAGCGCCAGAGCTTAAACAATAAGGTTAAAACAAACCCCCAAATATCTACGAAGCGCCGTTGATGGGAGTAACTTTCGCGGTTCCACCGATAAGCCTTATCCTTACGGGCTTTATCAGCGGCACGCTGGGCACTCGGCGTGCTAGCCGCGTATCGCTTCAGTTTAGAGTCATTAGGATAGGCTGACACTCGGATTCCTAAGTCTGTTTTTTCAAGTAGTTGGCGCGATCGCAGTTGAGTGCGTGAGTTTTGGATAACTAACAACTCACAACTGAACTTTTAACTGAATTCCCCCTCAGCACGCGAACAGAGCGCTGCGCTCTCAGGATTTATACTGAGCTGCTGCGATAGCGTTGTAATTCGGCGCGAAAGCGAGCGACTTCTGCCCGAAGTTCATCAATCGTCGCTTGCAAATCTGTTGTTTGGGTGCCTTGAGGCACAATGCTGGTAGTGGTTCGCCCCCGCATCACCGTTTCAGCTTGGGCGTTAGAGCGTTCGGTTACTCGTGAGGTGAAGTGCCGCAAAGACTCTCGTTGTTCAGCATCAAATTTGCCGAGTTCTGAGAGAGCATTGGTGACGGCGTTTTCTACCTGTTCATTGAGAGCTTCTGCAACCGCTCTGCCGACAAAAAAGGCATGAACTACAGGATTCGTCATGAAAAAATCTATTTGTGCGTCCGAAACAAATTATAACTTGCTTGCTCTCGATACTACATACAGCCTAGGTTACAGCTTAGGCTTTGGCAGTGTACCTGAGGAAGGTGGTACGGGTGCGACAACAGCAGCGGGGGGTGATAGCAGGTTAGCGTTGGACGTGGGATCGGGGGTGTCTGAGATGGGCCAGTCGTCGCGGGGTGGAAAGGATTGTTCGGTATGCAGGATAGAAGATCCCGGTCCCATTGCTCCGTTCAAGCGAACTGCCAAGCCGAATCCAGCACCCGTACAGGTAGCGATCGCAGCGGTCATCATCAGCCCTCTGCCTAGTGTCAGTTTGGGAAACTTTAAGTTTTGTAAGCTAGGAAGGTTCGCTGACGAGCCAAGCTTTGTAGAGACGCGATTCATCGCCTCTGGAATCTTGAAACTCTCTAGCGAGATTTTCAGTTTGGCAAAGGCAATCGGGAAGTTTGCCCGTATCGCTGTTTTGAGTTTTTTCGGGGCAGCACTCACTTTGGCTAGTCGAGTTTTGTAGGGGCGGGTTTTGCCCGGTCGCTTCACATCCTGGCTAAGATTCCAGTTCACTCCGCTAGCAAGCGATATCTTCGGTTTCGTGTTGCTGGCTGGTTGCGGCTTTTGGGGGGCAGGCTGAGATTTGGGGATTACAGGGCGACGAGCCGTTTGGGTCGCGCGGGGAGCCTGTGGAGCCTTGCTAGCGGGCAACAGGGAGAGCCAATCTTCTACTTTTTGGGGACGCTTCTCGGCTTTGATTTCTAAGCCACACAAAATCGCAGCGATCGCAGTCGGGCTGAGTTTGGGTTGAATTTCCCGTAAATTTGGCAGAGGGATGCGATCGCGTAACGGTGCTGGAACCGGCGGTTGACCCGTCAGCAAGCAATACAAACTTGCTGCTAAAGCATAGACATCTGTCGCTGGGGTGAGTTTTTCCTGGGAAAAATATTGTTCGATTGGCGCATATCCGGGATTTAGTAAACTGGCTTGGGTTTGCGTCACTCCCTGCGTAAATTCATCACAAAAACCAACGTCAATCAGCACGACATCATCAGTTTCTTGACGCCGGATGATGTTTTGGGGTTTGACATCTCGGTGCAGTAACCCTGCCTTGTGAATCACCGTTAAGGCACTGCCAATTTGATGAATATAGCCAAGGGCTTGGGCTTCTGGCAAAATCTGACCCGCTGGCAGCGATTCAGCTAGGGTCTGCCCCGGTAGGAACTCCATGACGATGAAACATCGCCGAGATTCCTCAAACAAGTCGAGAACCCGAACCAGGTGAGGATGCTTGCAGCGAGCGAGGCGACGTGCCTGGGTGAGAAATTGCTGCCCAAACCGCTCAAAATCGGGATGAGTCCTCAGACTGTCGTTGAGGGTTTTGACGACGACCGCTTTCCCCGATTGAGTATGAGTCGCCCGGTAGGTGATCCCAAAGATACCTTGACCCAGTGGGGCGTCGAGGACGTATTTTCCGTTCTTCAGGACTGCTCCAGCCGTTAAGTTCATTAAAGATTTGTTACAGTTTTCCCAACTATGCTACCGTCTTGGTACAAATTTTGAGTCCCAGGAGGGAGGGAAGCGGCGGTTGATTACCGGGCTTGCTTAGGGCGGGTGTTTCCGCTCCTGGATTTGACTCTTAGTCGCTTCAAAGTGGATAATACTCTGCCAAAAATTTTTCAGCATCAGCGCGATCGCGGATTTCTCCATCCAGCGTTGCTGCCAATAGACGATCTAACATGGGTTTGAATTCACGCCCCGGTTTGTAGCCGAGGGCTTTCAAATCATTGCCGTTTAATATCGGTTGAATATTCGCCCAGATAGTGAGATATCGCCAAATTAGCCGCCGAATCAGACGCGAATTTTTGACAGCAATCAAAATCAACGTAGGCAATTCGTACCGTCTCAGCAACACGACAATTTGACTCGGTCGGTGACATTCGGGCAAAAATTTCACCACATCCGCTCGATCCCGATCGAGTTGATCTAATCGTTCGATACTGTCTGTCGGTAATTGAAGATTGATTGCCACTTTCGCGCGATATTCGCCAGCGAGGTAGGCAATTAAAATTTCTAGACGCATCTGCCAATGATCGAGGGTTTTCTGGGGATCAAATCGGCGCAGACACCGATCTAGTAAACGCACCTGCTTCCATAATGGCTCATCTAACTCTAGCGTGGGATGGAGGCACCGCAACGCCCCCAGATCGGCAAGTAACTGCAACGCGGGTTTCCAGTAGGGCGCTTGGAGGATGTATTTGAGTTCTGCTTTCAGCCGTGTTTGTAGCGCTGGGGCTTTGCTATTTTCAGAGAGCGATCGCTCGTAAATTCCACTCTCTAGCGCATAGCGGATGTACCCTTCCGTCTGTGGTTCAATCTGAAATCCCAGACGCACTGCAAACCGCACGGCGCGATAAATGCGCGTCGGATCTTCGATAAAGCTATTGGCATGGAGGACACGGATTTGGCGCGATCGCAAATCTAGCATTCCGCCAAAGAAATCTAATAATTCACCCGCCCGGGGTGGCGTCAGTCGCATCGCCAAGGCGTTAATAGTGAAATCTCGCCGATATAAATCTTGGCGAATTGAACTTGCTTCAACTTCTGGGTTCGCCGCTGGGTAAGGGTAAAACTCGGTTCGAGCTGTCGCAATATCTACCCAAAGAGAGTCTAAAACTGGGTCATTGTGCCACAGTAGCGCGGCTGTTTGAAATTGACCGTGAACTTCCAGACGAGCATTTGGATAGGTTTGTTGAAGTGCTTTCGCTAGTTCTACCCCAGCTCCGACATCCGCCGAGCGGTGAAAGCCATCTACTACCAAGTCAATATCTGAAAGCATCAGGGTTTCATGGGGATTGGCGAGCAGTAAATCCCGCACCCCTCCGCCGACCAAATAGAGATGCCAGCCGCGTTGTTCTGCCTGCTGGGAGGCTCTGGTGAGAAATTCCCACAAGGGAGGAGCAAGGCGATCGCGCAAAATATCGGTCAGGGGTTGATGAGTATTCGGAATTGATAATCGGGAATTGGGAAGGGGATTTTTTCTCTCGTCATCTGTAACATATCCTCCATTCCCTCTTCCCTGATGCAACTGCCGTAAGACATCGGTGCGCGTCACCATTCCGACAAGTTGCCCATCTTGCAATACTGGCAACCGCCCGATATCGTAAGTCACCATAATCGATTCAATCTCTGGCAAGGACGTATCCGGGGTAATCGTCTTCAGATTGTTAGCCATGTAGCCTTTTACCGGCGCATGACTAAAGCCATGATGCAATGCCAGATCGATATCCCGCCGGGAAACAATCCCCACCAGTTGGTCTTCGGAATTCACGACCGAAAGACCAGAATGCCCATAACGTAATAAAATTCTCTGGGCTTGCTCAATGGTCGTGTCCGGGCGAATTGTTCGCACTGGCGATGACATCAGTTCCCGTGCGGTCAGTGGCTGGGGAATTTGATGTTTTAGCTGACTGACGAGCTGCTCCAGGGTTGTCTGGGAATCGACGCCGCGAAGTGTCACCGACGCCGCCTGGGAATGCCCCCCGCCACCCAGCGGTTGAAATAATTCATTGAGATTGGTGCCTTCAATGCGCGATCGCCCAATGACCGTAAATCGCTCTTCACCTCCATCCCCCACTGGATACGCCGCAGCGAGTAGCAAAGCATCGCTTTCGCCCAGATCCAGAAGTCGAGTAGCAAGCGTTGACAAGCCGGGAACGTAGTCAGAGGTTTTGAGCAGCACCCAAGAAACGGTATAGCCGCACGTTGTCGCTCTTTGTAAATGGTCCAGCGCTTCTGTCAACAGTTCCTGCAATTGAGGCGATAAACCCGGCTCAACATAATCGGCAATTAAGCGCAAGCTTGCCCCCTGTTCCATTAACCAAGCCAACGCGATCGCATCTCTTGCCGTCGCCCCTTCATAAGTTAACGATCCTGTATCCACATGGATTCCCAACGCCATCACGGTTGCCTCAGAAGGTGTCAACTGGATGCCTTCTTGCTGGAGTTGCTCGGCAATCAGAGTCGTAGTTGCACCGACTGGCTCAACTTGGGTGCGGGTAGCGGGAATATCTCCGTCCCCGTCTGGGTGATGGTCGTAGACGACAACTTCCCATAAATCCGGTAAATCCAGCCATTCAGATGCCTTTCCCACGCGATCGCGCTTTTGAGTATCCACAACGGCAATCGACCGAATCTGCTCTGGGTTCACAGCGCGACGCTCAATCAGCGCATACTCATCTCGGTGCAACGCCAAAAAATCCCGCACCGCTGGATGGCAACCGCCGGTCAGCACGACCCTAGATCCCGGCTGGAGACGGGTTAGCCCCACCGCCGCTCCCAAGGTGTCAAAGTCTGCTGTTGTATGGCACAAAATCACATTCATCATCATGAGTCCTTAGTCATTAGTCCTTTGCCCATGACCCATAACCAATGACCCATGACGAATGACCAATGAGTGTCGATTTTTGATACGGTACTACTGTATAGAATTGCGGCTGAACTATTTCTATCCAGCCCATTGCTGTCTTGGGAGAAGAGAAAATGACAATTTTATTTCAGTTGGTACTAGGTGCTTTAGTCTTTTTATCATTCGTCATGGTCATTGGGGTTCCAGTTGCCTATGCCACTCCTCAGAACTGGGATCAGTCTAAGCGCCTCCTTCTTTTAGGATCTGGAGTTTGGATTGCTCTGGTATTTCTGACAGGTGCCCTAAGCTATTTGGTAGTTTAAGGATAGTCAGAGTCAGTCATCGGTCAGGGTTCGATGGTCATCAGTCCACTGCACCCGACTCAGGACTAAAGACAAATGACTGATGACTCAAAACAACTGACAAAAAGCTTCTTATATCTAAAATCATGGCAGTTTTCGAGGGAACGTTTACTCAGACTCAACCCCTACGGTTTGCGATCGTCATCGGTCGCTTCAACGATTTGGTGACGACTAAACTATTGGAGGGGTGTCAAGATTGTCTGAAACGCCACGGCATCGATGTCAACCCTCAAGGCACTCAAGTGGACTATGCTTGGGTTCCTGGGAGTTTTGAGGTGCCTTTGGTGGCTCACCAGTTGGCACTCACGCGCCGATATGATGCTGTAATTTGCCTGGGTGCAGTCATTCGGGGTCAAACTCCCCATTTTGATTATGTCGCCTCGGAAGTCTCCAAGGGGATTGCCAATGCTGGGTTTCAAACGGGTGTGCCGATCATTTTTGGCATTTTGACAGTAGATACGATGCAACAAGCCTTGGAAAGAGCTGGCATCAAGAGTAACAACGGCTGGGGCTATGCGATGAATGCTCTTGAGATGGCAAGCTTGATGCAGCAGCTCAAAGGGAATGCCGGTGGCGCATCCTACGGTAACAATGCGGTTCATACAGTGACTACTCAAGCACTGCCAGTTTCGCCGAACCTGGCGATTTCTCCAGAGTCAGCAGTTGAGCGCAACGCATCTGATTCTCTTTGATCGTTGCACTGTGAGTCGGGTGCGCTGAGAGCTGGGGCGGGGTTTTCCCGCCCAGAGCTGCGAAGTCAGGAAAACTGATCTCTCGTCTTTCATGCCACCCTTTGGGAAGGGCAAAGCCGAACATCCTTCATTTTTGCCCTAGCACTTCTCGTCCTAGGTAAGGTTGCAGCGCTTCGGGTATCTTGATGGTGCCATCGGGTTGTTGATAGTTCTCCAGAATCGCTGCCATCGTGCGCCCAATTGCCAATCCGGAACCGTTCAGCGTGTGGACAAATTGGGTTCCTTTTTTTCCAGCTTCTTTGAAACGAATGCTGCCGCGCCGCGCCTGAAAATCCTTAAAATCGGAGCAGCTAGAAATCTCGCGGTATTTCCCAGCAGAAGGGAGCCATACCTCTAGGTCGTAGCACTTTGCTGCCCCAAACCCTAAATCCCCAGTGCATAACTCAATGACGCGATAAGGCAACTTCAATGCCTGCAAAATTGCCTCGGCATTTTGTACCAACGATTCATGTTCTGCGGCTGAGTTATTGGGATGGACAAGTTTTACCAACTCGACTTTATTAAACTGGTGCAGTCGAATTAGCCCCCGCGTGTCTCGTCCGTAGCTACCTGCTTCCCGGCGAAAACAGGGAGTATAGGCACAGTGATAGATAGGCAGCTGCGACGCCTCTAAGATTTCGTCTCGATAGAGATTCGTCACCGGCACTTCAGCAGTGGGAGCTAGCCACAAGTCATCTTGAGCGCATTTAAAGCTTTCGTCGGCAAATTTGGGCAGCTGACTTGTGGCGGTGAGCGATTCGCTGTTGATCAGAAAGGGGGGAATGACTTCTACGTATCCAGCAGCGATTTGCTGGTCGAGCATGAAGCTAATTAAAGCTCTTTCTAAGGCAGCACCAGCACCAATTAGCGTGACAAAACGACTTTGTGCAACTTTCGCAGAGCGCTCAAAGTTGAGAATTCCCATTTGTTCGCCGATTTCCCAGTGAGGGAGAATTTCGGAGTTTTGAGGCAAGTATTCATCCCCCCAGCGGCGGACTTCTACATTCTCTTCTTCACTTTTACCAATCGGTGTGGACTCACTGGGTAAGTTAGGAAACGATAACAAGAGCGCTTCTAACTCGGCTTTCAGGGTTCTTTCCTGGGGTTCAAGTTCGGCAATCTGGTTTTTGATTTGGTTGCCTTCTTCCCGCAATGCTTGGATTTTTGAGCCGTTGGGATCGCTACCCGATTTAATTTTTTGACCAACTAATTTGCCGATTTCGTTCCCACGAGCTTGGAGCTGACTTCGCTTTGCTTCTAGTTCTCGTTGCTGCTGGTCGCGCTGCAAAATCGGCTGTAGGTCATATTGCCCGATCCCGCGACGATTCAGGCGCTCTTGTACACCTTCTGAATTTTCCCGTATCTGCTTGAGGTCTAGCACAGATTTTTTCCAGCTTTTTTTGCCAATTAATCAGAATACACTGCGATCGCGCGATCGCGATGATACAGCCGAGAGTCTGTATGCGCTCTCAGCCTTCTTTACTTGCTGATGCCGCAATTCGACCCTTTGCCTCCATTACTGTCGGTTGATGCGACTATACAACCACAAGGAAACAACAATCCCGGCAAAATGAGCGGTAATTGTATGTGTATTCGCCAGCACCACAAAAATATCTAAAGGTTGAATCAACCGATTAATAAATTGGGGATCGTAGATGGCTACCCCACCTTGAGCCTGAGCCAGCGACTTTGCCAGCAGAGTGCCGGTAATCGCTTCTGCGCCCAGAACTGCTAATAATAATCCCCCTAAACTAACGAGTAATCCAAACCTTAAAACTTTAATCGTATCTGCCTTTTTCGGGCGGAGGTTGGGATTAGGATCTTTTAGCTGTATGCCCAAACGGGTGTAACGCCAAGCTTGATAAACACTGAAATACAGCACTAAAAGACCGCAAACTGCAAAAAAGATACTGCCACCCGTCCCTGGGCTAGCAGCGGCAGCGCCACTGGCACGCGGCTGGGCGGCGGGGATGGCAAACAAGAAAATTATGCTCGAAACAACGGCTAGGACTAACTGAACCCAGAAGCCAGCCCAGCCAGCGATCCGAAAAGAGCCAGCGATTCGCTGTAGAGCTGAAGGAACGGGAGATGAATCGAACTGTTCTCGCATAAATTGATTTTAAATCGGTTTAATTCCGGATTTATCTATAAACAGAGCGTTTTGTTGAACAAGTAATGCAATCCCAAATTTATACGGTAATCTTCCTAACCACCAGTTTGAGGCAATGGGGCAGCAAAATTCAAAGATGTTTAACCTCTGGAGAACTTTTAACCCAATGGAGCCGTCTTTCTTTCGAGAGCAGGCTTCTAATTTACTTGGCTTTGATGACGGCCTGCCATTTCCAGAGCAACCCTCTCGAAGTGGAAGCAGCATGATGAAATTCCTGCAACCAAATCTCAGGAAGCATTTACTCTCCGTCGCTTATGCAGTTGCTTTGGTAGGTAGTTTGGCAGCCTATCAAAGGACGGTGATACCGAAACCGCTTTCGGTAGCGCAAAAACATTGGGCAGCGATCGCTACGGAAAACCCGGAGCGAACAGTCACGCAATACAGTGACAATGCCATTTTAATGCGCTCCTATGGCGTTCTGGACGAAGTCTATCAGGGGAAATCCATCTACCCAGCCTGGGAAGAATTCTTCTCGAAGTACAAGATTCAAGATTTCCAGGTTGTAAAACAACAGCAACGCGATCGCGCTGTCGAAGCAGTCATCACGATCTATGCCAAGTCCAAGCACGGAACCCCTGTTGTTCTGTCGCTTTCCTACCAGGTGCAATTTGATAAGGATGGCAAAATCATCCGTGAAGTCTGGCAGGCCAACCCAGAATTGAGTGTCTAAAATTGATGGTATCGTTCTGTCATTTTGCCAGCTGACATCACGCGCTGCTTTTGATCGTTCGCGGTCTTAATACACCAGTGATAGCAGCCTTGTTTGGGGTGTGTTTTCTGATTGATAAAGGCATCGTTAGATTGGGGAAACCGATCCTAATCCAATTTGTTTGGCTGGGAGTTCAGTGAATTATGCAGATGAAATTTGAGGATATTTATCAGTTTTTTCAAGACCCTCCTCCCACTTATCTCAACAAGGAACTAGCGGTGTGTTATGTCCTTTCAGTTTTGATGAGTGGAGAATCCTATGGAACCGAACTCATCGGGCGACTAGAGAGTGAATATCCTACCTATCGGCTTTCTGATACCGTCTTATACAGCGCCTTAAAATTTCTGGAAGACCAAGCCGCTATCACAGGGTATTGGAAAAAAGTGGAAGGGAGAGGAAGACCTCGTCGAATGTATCAAATTCGCCCAGAGTGTCTGGAACAGGCTCATGACCTAGCTCGCCTTTGGGATGAATACACAATGAGAGAATCTCAAGCCATCTGAGCCAATCCCAAAGAAGCTCTCTTGCGATAGGCTATAGGTTATAGGCGATCTTGTATCTCTTGGACAAGAGCCTATTTTCCATTGTCCTATCTAGAAATTCGTGAATACGACAATTCTCTCTTCAACATTTCTGCTAACACTGTTGTTAGCAGTCGGTCTATTTTTCTTTATCCGAGCCTCCGCTAAGGATCGAACGCAACAAGTGAAACTGATTGCGGAGCAACCAGAAGAATCAATTTTAATTCAATTGCAACAATATTTCGATCGGCGTGCTTACCGGATTGCGGCGGTGGATGCAAAGCAAAATCAAGTTACATTCCAAGGCTTTGTCCGCCCCAGCTGGTTTTTGGCAATTTTTCTGAGCTTATTAGCTTTTTGTGGCTTTCTTTGTTTGGCGTTGGTTTTAGCAATCCTATTTCCCCAATTCGCTAAAATTTTCCTAGGTTTGGTTCTCCTTTCACCAGCCGCTGGCGTTTTTTACTGGAAAAAAGCTGGACGCAGCGAACAAGTTTCCCTGAAGGTGGAAACATTTGCAGGTGTCGAAAAAGAGACTAGAAGTTTAATAACTGTCATCGCCCATCGTGATGAATTGGCTCAATTGCAACAGGAACTGCAATTAAAGCCTTGCGAATGACAACTCTCTGGCTAAAAATCTTAAAAAATTCCAAAACCTGGTCAGTTTGTGAATCCAAAAGAATTTTAATTAGAAGGAAAAATTCAAAATTCCTCCTATAAAACAATAGGGGCGGTTCGCGAACCGCCCCTATAACCGAGTTTTCACGTTTAATGCCTAAAACTTCAGCTGCTACGAACAGCGGCGAGGGTAGGCTTTTCCACAGGATTGTCGATTATCCTAAGGCTAGGAAACAGAAAATGATTTTCTTCAACATATTGGGCACCAAATAGCCCCTTTTCCGCCCAAAAGTACCGATCTGTGGTGTGTTCGTTCCGCTTCACGAGCAGCAAAGCAGGCGGAAGGATTCCTTCGGTTTGAATAAACTTTCGCGCGGCGGTGACTGGTTTATCTTCGCCACTTTCAATACTATACTGAGGGACATGCTCTAAAATTCTACGTCCTTCCTGGCGACGGCGACTTTTCCGCTTGCGTCTTCTAGCCAACCTCCTTACCTCCCCTTTAATTCTGACAGTTGTAATGATAGATACAAAAACCGTCGCAAGTATATCGGTTTGAGTTCAAAATATCAACCGCTTTTTACCGATTGATACAAACATTACAGACCTCAGAAATTAAAATCGACAGCAGCAGAACGGGCAATAGACGCTATATATGCAAGCTTGTCCAAACTAAAGCCTAGATATAGCGTATAAAGGGCTATATTTATTCGACTTTGACAAAATTTAGCCAGTTTGGAAGCAATTTCGTAACCAAACTATCATGAAAGCTCGCTAAAATTCTTGTAATAAAAAGAAACAAAAATGCGGTCTTTGCACGATCTTTGCCGCTTCAGCGCAATTGCGTGTCAGGATCGACGGAAGAAAACCCGATCCGATGAATGCAATTTTCCTCGCTGTCAAGTACCCAAGTATAAGCGAATGTGTCTATGTCTACCAGTTCAGAATTCATAACTTTGTGCCAATCACAAGTAGCACTATTAACTCAAGGACTGGAAGCTGCCTTGAGTGTTGTGTATTTAACGGAAGAACTGGTAGAGGGCGTCCCAACTAAGCTAAGGCCGGTTGTTGCTTACCCACAGACAGCGGTGGAATGGGAAACGGATGAGATTTCGGCTTTGGGATTTTCCGATCGACCGTTGGCATCCATTCCTCGGTTATTGTCAGCGGCATCTCCGGTTCCTCAGGAGTCCGATGCGGTTTCTGAGACGGGTTCAACGGAATCGGCGGCTGAAGTCGGGAAAGAAGAAACGATTGATGAATTGCAGGCAAAGGCGGGGACATCGCCCCTCCAGCGATCGCTCTTCGCCGATGCTGACCTGAGTAGCTCCTCGCGCCAAATTGTGGTGCCTTTGTTGCATGAAGGTGTGGTGATGGGGTTGCTGGTGACAGCTCGTGAAGATAGACCTTGGAACCAGCGGGAACGAACCGCGATTGAACGGATTGCCGATACACTGGCGAGCGCTTGTATTCTGGATCGGCGTTCCCAATGGTTTGAGCAACAACTGAGTCAGCAACGTCATCTTCAGGCTCAACAGCGCGATCTCATGGACGATCTGATACATCAGTTTCGCAATCCCATGACCGCCTTACGGACGTTTGGCAAGTTGCTCCTCAGACGATTGGTACCCGGAGATGCGAACCGCGAAGTTGCTAACAGCATCGTGCGTGAAAGCGATCGCTTGCAAGAGTTGCTTCTACAGTTCGATCGGGCAGTGGATATGGACGAAGGAGAGTTAGTGCCTTTGTACGGGCAAATCGCGGATCGTTCTTACGATGCAGTTCCCGTGCCGATTGCCCCGTCTTGCCCGCTTCCCCCAAAAGATGAGGATTTAGGAAATCTCTACTCTCCCTTGGGATTGGAGCCTCAGACAATTCCGACGAGAGCGCTGGCGTTGGAATCCTGCTCGGTGGCGAAAGTTTTGGAACCGCTAGTGGTGACATCCAGCGCGATCGCCCAAGAAAAAAATCTGGCTTTATTAGCAGAAATTCCTCCGAATTTGCCGCCAGTACAAGCCAATGCCAAAGTACTGCGCGAAGTGTTAAGCAATCTGATTGACAATGCTTTGAAATATACCCCGGCGGGTGGGCAAGTTTACATTCAGGCAGGAAATCGACGACATACTTCTCAAGGAGATTTTCAGGCGATCGCAATTAGCGATACTGGCCCTGGCATTCCCGTGCAAGATAAAGAGCATTTGTTTGAGCGACATTACCGAGGCGTCCAGGCAGAAACTGAGATTCCGGGGAGTGGATTGGGTTTAGCGATCGCGCGAGATTTGGTAGAACAAATGCAGGGCGAAATTGAAGTCATTAGCCCCGCCGAACGCAACTGGCTCGATCGCAGTATTCCCCACACTCAAGGACCCGGAACGACCTTTATTGTCTGGTTACTAACTGAAGCCTTAAAGGGCGAAGATGAAGTTTGATAAGTTGCTCTTCCATTTATTTGTATTTGAGCTGGTAATTGGTAATACGATTACTTATCTGGGGCGATGGGTCTGCATGGTAGCACTCATCAATGATTCGTGAAGACGAGATGCCCGACTTCTTGGAGAAGTCGGGCATCTGAACTGCTGGCATCTCACAACTCAAATAGGATTGCGATAAGACGCCATTTAGAATTAAAAACCCGGTTCCTTCTAGAAACCGGGTTTAGAAAATGCTTATTTCTTTGTGCCTATCTGCTTAAAGAATGAAGCAATCAGCAGTCAAATAGAATTGCACGCTTCATTCTGCAAATATTACTGCTCTAGCACTAACTCATCATTTAACCGCAGATTCAGATCCGTATCCGGGTCAATCGCAATCAGATCGACTCTATCCCGACCGAGGAACAGTCCAATGAGTCCACCAATTCCCAGACCGCCCAAGACTTCTTCGGTAGCGATCGCTTTGTCACCCGTCACAGCAGAAACCGCAGCAGCAGCAGCAGCACCTAATGCGGCATTCTTGAGGATCCCACCAACGCTAGTACCCTTGGTAACGGATTCGGTTTTGGTAATGGTTTGAGAAGTAGCATCGATAGCCACCCGTTGACCGTTCGTGAAAACCAGTTCCTTCGCCACAAACTGAGAGCCTCCCTGAGCCGGTTGCAGTTCACCGACCACTTGGCTTCCAGAGGGGATTAGCACCGTTCCATCAGATGTGGTGATATTTGCTGCCACCGTTAGCGTCAGCGGTGCCCTTTCGTCCTTTGTAACCAGAATTTTTTCTTTCTCGTACCTAACTGGGATGGTGGTTCCAGCCGGAATCGCGACTGTCGTGTCCTCTGGCGGTGTGTCGTTGAGAGAGACAATATAGGGCGAGTTAATTGCCGCTACTTGTCCAGAACTCACCAATGCCTGATAGATGAAAGCTGCTACCTCCGCTCTGGTGGCATTCCGAGTTGGATTCAGCGTCTGGAGAGTCGGATAGTTCACCACAATGCTCTTTTCTGTTGCCGCAGCAATGCTACTGCGAGCATAGGTAGAGATGGAAGAAGCATCGTTATACACTTGCAAATCAGCCGATACGGGATTGCTGGCAGTGTAATTCAAGCCATTCGCCAAGGAAACTAGAACTTGTTCGCGGGGAATATTTTGTGTAGGTCTAAAGACGTTACCGGGATAACCCGACAAAAATCCCATTTCGTAAGCTTCACGGATAGCCGAGTATGCCCAGTAGGTCGATGAAAGATCCACAAAATTAACAGCATTGCGGATTTTATTCTTGTTGAAGGCCTTACGAACCATCGCCGCGAATTGGGCACGAGTCACCGGATCGTTGGGTCGAAACGTACCATCGGGGAACCCGGCAATTACATCACGTTGTGCCAGTTCTTGAATAAAACTAGCAGCCCAGTAGCTTGAGGATACATCACTAAAATTGATAGCTTGAGCAACAGCTGGTGCCGGTGACATAATTGTTTCTACTAGGGGAGCCATCGAACCTGCCGACATTCCCAGCATTAGTAGTAAAGCTGTTCCAGATTTCAAGCGCTTTAAGTTAGACATTGAGAACTTCTCCACTTTTCGCATTCCTTTGATTATTTAGACCTAAGATTACCTGATAGGTTCCTAGAAATTTCAATCTCAACAAATTTATTTACTGCCGTGACAGATTATAGAGATATAGACAGTTTCAGCAGAAAGTTCTGGACTGCCTAAGAAGGAAAGACGCATATTTTGCAAAAATAGTTGCTTGTTGTAGAAAAAATTGGCTTCCGGAACCTCTAGAAGCCGATCACAATATAGATTGGGAATACAAAAAAAAGGCACGCTATGTGTAGCCTGCCCTAACTTGTGGAATGATGATGTCAAAATTTGGGTCTTTATCTATTAGTCTTAAAGCTAGTTCTGATGGTCAACCCACCGACGGTAGAGTTTTTGAATCGCTTTGAGGACAGGACTAGGGGCTGACTTCTGAGAGGCACTGTTGGGATCTAGAAGCTGTAATCGAGTCAGGAGTTTAGCTTCCTCAATCGCTACCTCGCCATCGCTATAAATTAAAGCGCTGAGGGCTTCGATGAGGCGCTGGTAATCGTCGGTGCTGGGGCGATCGCCTAAATAATCTTGCACCCAATTGTAGACCTCGCTTGGGCTTACAGCGACGAGTTCATACAACAAAGGCTGAATCTCCGGATCGTCAGCAATGCCCTTTTCCTTCGCCACTCGCTGAAGATATTGCCGTTCCTCTGACTGAATTTTGCCATCAATCCAAGCTGCACCGATGAGAATTTTAACAAGCTGTTTAACACTAGAATTGGCTACCATTGGCTTTTCCCTTATTTCCCCTAACAGATTAATCCATCAACAGATTTCTGCAACCACAACTACCATAGAGGTTTAGCTATTTTTCTTCTGTAGCCGCACCATAAAGAATCCATCCATTTGATGCCGGTGGGGCCAGACTTCGATCCATCCAGCAGGGGTAGTATAAGCTGCCGCTGGTGAATTGGGGTTGGGGGGCAAAATCTGCCACTGGGGGTAACGCTCTAAAAAGGCGCGAACAACACCTTCATTCTCCAATGGATGCAAGGTACAAGTTGCATAAACCAGAATTCCATCCGGTTTAACCCAGGTAGCCACTCGATCTAATAGTTCGCCTTGCAGAATTGAAAGTTCCTGAACTGTCTGTAGAGTTTGCCGCCAACGGGCGTCAGCATGACGATGTAGCGTCCCCAGTCCAGAGCAGGGGGCATCGAGTAATACCCTATCAGCTTGATTGATAAACTGGGGTAGGTTGCGGCTGTCCCCCTCCTGAATTTGAATCGAGTGCAAGCTTAACCGTTTGGCATTTTCTTGCAGTTTCCGAAGACGGGAAGCAGTCTTGTCACACGCCCAAACAGTTCCCCGATCTTCCATTAATTCTGCGATGTGCGTTGTCTTTCCCCCTGGTGCTGCACAGGCATCAATGACTACTTCGCCCGGTTGGGCATCTAGCAGATAACTGACTAGCTGGGCACTACTATCTTGCACCGTCCACCAACCTTCGCTAAAACCAGGTAAATTTTGAATTGCACCTGTGCCACCAGTTAGCCTCAAAGCTTGCGGTAGATGGGGCACCCGACTAACTGAGATATCCGCAGCTTGCAGTGCTGCCTCAACTTTCTCTATCTCAGCGCAGAGGGGATTTACCCGCAAGTCAATTGCTGGTGTTTGGTTCATCCATTCACACAGCTGTTCTGTTTCTTCTAAACCCAGACGTTCTAGCCATACTTCGATAATCCAGTCGGGATAGCTGTGTAAGATGCCTAATCGTTCAACTGGGTTTTTTGGCAGATGTAGCAGGTCAGATTCTAAGTTCTGAACTTCTCCTCCCCGGTTCCCCGGCTTTTTGCTTTCCGCTAGACGAATATACTGTCGCAATAGACCATTGACAAAGCCGGAAAGCCCAGAAAATCCGTTTTCTTTGGCTAATTGTACGGTAGTATTCACAGCTGCCGACACAGGGATTCGGTCTTGATAACGAAGTTGATATAAGCCTAGATGCAGAATTGCGCGGAGGTCTAGGGGTTGTTGGTGGGCTTTCTTTTTACCTAGATGGTCGATGAGTGCATCGAGCGATCGCTGTCTTCTCACACTCCCATAAACTAACTCTGTCACTAACCGTCGATCGGTAGCACTCAAGTCTGCTTGGCGCAGCAGTCGGTCGAGTGCCACGTCAGCAAAAGCGCCTTTACGGTGGACATCCCGAAGTGCCAGAAATGCTATTTGACGAGGATTTTGCATACTAAATAGTATGCGTTAGCAGATGCATTTGGAAGCATTGCTGTCTCAGTTTGACTCAGCAGTCTCTCTACGTCTTCATTGAAACAACGATTTACACGTTCTCTTCAACTGTCTGTGTCACTCTCTTAATTGTCCCAGCGACCGCCAGAAGGCTTCAGGAGACTCAGAAAACTTCTCTTAGTCCGTCAAACCCTATTTTTTCCCTGACAGAACGTCTGTGCTTTTTCTGGAAACAACTCACAAGGGCTTGTTTCCACTTAATGTCACTCCAAGTATTGACACACCACCTCATCAGTTTTCTGCTGACGGTTTTATACAGTAGAGAACGTAAGTAATTAGTCATTCATCCATCTCAGAAACAAAATGCACCGCATCCGTAAATCAGCTTTATTTTCTTTTTGCTTGTTATTAATAGTTTCGGGTATCAGTGCTTGTGACACTCAAGTTACAGATGCCGCACCCTCCTCAGAAACACCCAAAGTCGTAACCGAATCATCAACCAAACCCTCGACCGAACCAACTCAGCCCCAATCAAGCTTAGAGGTATCTTCTTCAGAAAAAACCGCTCAAACTAAACAAGCTGTTCAAAGCAGCTTCGAGCCGGTGAAAGCAACTCCAAAAAAGGTAAAAGTCTTTTTTCCTAAAAACCCCCAAAGCGGGCAAGATTTCACTTATGTTGAGCCAGTTTGGCGAACAACAAACAGTCCGAGTACAGCCCAGTTTGCCATTGAGCAATTAATCGCAGGGCCTACAAGTCAGGAAAAAGCTCGTGGTTTAATCGACCCTATTGAATTCAAGGGCAGTTCCAACTGCGGCAAAGATTTTACGATTTCCATCACGAATGGAATTGCTAAACTGAAATTCTGTAAGTCGGTAATTTCAGGAGGTACTGGAGATGATGCTCGTCAAAAATTCTCTATTAATACCACCCTTAAGCAATTTCCAACTGTCAACTCAGTTATTATTCTGGATAGAAACGGCAAATGCTTAAACGATCAAAGTGGCGAGAATACTTGTCTAAAGAAAGCCGAAAAACTGACAACTGAATCGGGGCTATCGATTGACGGACTTGGGTCAGTTAAAATTAACATGACTGTTGCTGAGGCATCAGGCGTTGCTGGGACTCCAATCGTGCCATCCCGGCAAAATCCCAATCGCGTCTGTGACTATTACAAGCCAGCAAATGGGCCTGAGGGTGTTACTTTCATGGTCACTCAAGGTCGTATCGCTACGGTAGAAGTTGAAACCAATAAAATTACCACTGTTCATGGTATCAAAGTTGACGATACAGAAAGCACGATTAAGTCTGCCTATCCCGGACAAATTCAGGTAAGTCGTCTTCTCAACAGCGAAAAAGGTAAAGCCTGGGTCGTTCAACCAAGCAGCTTTGCTAACAAAGACTTCCGTCTCGTTTTTGTCTCTCCGAATGGCGAGACTGTATCGCGCATGATTGCTGGTAAAGTTCCAGAAGTTAATTATGCAGAAGGCTGTCTTGATGTTCGCCCTGGTTGATAGGGTTTTAGTGTAAATTTGTTAACCCAGCTACCAAAACTAGCTGGGTTTCGCGTTTTAGTGGAAGGTGGGAGAGCGATCGCGCTTTTTCCCATCTGCCAAAAGTAAAGATTTAAGAAGTTGAACCGCGAAGATGCTAAGGACGCGAAGGAAGAGAAATAAAGAGCGATCGCGTTTCCATTTTTCCCCATTTGCCCTCAGTTGAAATAGAGTGCTTTTCGGAAAAGTATGGAAATACATTAGCAAAAAACCCTCGGTTATCTCACCGAAGGGCTATAAATTTACTAAAATGTTCTTTTTTTCTCTAATCTATTATCTAAACCCTAATCAAATGCCTTCTTCAAACCACGAGCAGCGAGTCCAAATACTGCACCAGCAGCTACAACGGGAGCTGCACCAATAGCAAAAGCAGTTCCACCTACTGCTAAACCCATGCCTCCAACTGTAGCAGCAACACCACCACCTATTGCTGCTCCTGTCGCTGCACAGGCAGTCAGTTTTGCAGCTTCTTTGGCTTTATCTTTCTTAGGCTTCCGAGACATTGTCCTTTTCTCCTTGTCTGATATTTTTTCTTATTTCTTAATTCTTAGCACGAGCTGTTTATTTAATTGATTGATGATTGTGCTTAATTCTTGCATAAAGTTTTTGTAAATAGCCAAAATATCTAAGTAAATTTTCGAGTATTCGTTCAAATGAGTTGTTCGATGAGGCATACTTGCAAAACTTAAATGCGTCGGTAGGCTGTCATGGCACTAATCTATAAGGTATCGTGAGAAAATTTGCACCAGTTTAACAACCGGATTTTCAATGACCTCAGTAGATTCCGCAAATCACAAAAAAGCCAAAGCCCTCAAACCCTTTAGCCGTCGCCCTGCTAAAGAACTCTGTAGCGAGTGTGGGCTGTGCGACACATACTATATTCACTATGTCAAGGAAGCGTGTGCATTTCTTAATCAGCAGATAACGGAACTAGAACAAGAAATCCACGGAAGAAGCCGCAATCTGGATAATCCCGATGATTGGTATTTTGGGGTTAGTCAAGAGATGATGGCGGCGCGGAAAACTGAGCCAATCGAGGGGGCGCAGTGGACGGGAATTGTCAGCACCATTGCCATTGAAATGCTCAATCGCGGCATGGTTGAGGGTGTTGTCTGCGTCCAGAATACTAAGGAAGACAGATTTCAGCCGATGCCGATAATCGCTCGTACGCCAGAAGAAATTCTGGCAGCGCGGGTGAATAAACCAACGCTGTCGCCTAATCTTTCGGTATTGGAGCAAATTGAGCAATCTGGGATGAAGCGGCTGTTGGTAATTGGTGTTGGTTGCCAAATTCAAGCATTACGAGCCGTTGAGAAGGAACTGGGATTAGAAAAGCTTTACGTTTTGGGTACGCCCTGTGTCGATAATGTTAACCGCGCCGGGTTGCAAAAATTCTTGGAAACCACTAGCCGTTCCCCGGATACAGTGGTGCATTACGAGTTTATGCAAGATTTCCGGGTTCACTTCAAGCATGAAGATGGCTCTACGGAAATGGTGCCTTTCTTTGGACTGAAGACAAACCAGTTAAAGGATGTTTTCGCTCCTTCTTGTATGAGCTGCTTTGATTATGTGAATTCTCTGGCAGATTTAGTCGTAGGTTATATGGGCGCACCCTTTGGCTGGCAGTGGATTGTGGTGCGGAATGACACTGGCAAAGAAATGCTGGATTTGGTGCAAGATCAGATAGACACGCAGCCAGTGATGTCCCACGGAAACCGCAAAGAAGCGGTACAACAAAGTATTCCCGCTTACGATAAAGGCGTTACTCTCCCGATGTGGGCGGCAAAGCTGATGGGAGTCGTGATTGAAAAAATTGGCCCCAAAGGTTTAGAGTATGCCCGTTTCTCAATTGATTCCCACTTCACCCGCAATTATTTGTATGTGAAGCGCAATCACCCGGAGAAGTTAGAGGCGCACGTACCAGAATATGCCAAGCGAATTGTCGGGCAGTATAAATTGCCGGAATCTTGAAGGTTTCGCGCCAAGACGCAAAAGCGCAAAGTTTTTCTTGGCGTCTTGGCGCGAAATTATTCTAAGCTGGCCCCACAGCTTCAATTGCGGCTTCAAGAGCGATCGCTACATGAGTCCAATGGGTTCCCCCTTGACAAAATACAACGTATGGCTCTCGTAGTGGTCCATCGGATGACAATTCAGAGGTGCTGCCTTCAATAAAGGTACCTCCAGCCATCACTAGCTGGCTCTCATATCCCGGCATATCACCGGGTATCGGATCGACATAGGAATCGATAGGCGAGTGCTGTTGAATGGCTTGACAAAAGGCAATCATCTTCTCACGCGAACCCAATTTGATGGCTTGAATCACGTCGCGGCGGGGTGCCATTGGTAAAGGATTCACTGCATAACCCAATTGATCGAAAACGTAAGCCGTCAGGTGATTCCCTTTCATGGCTTCCCCGACCATTTGTGGTGCGAGGAACAATCCTTGGAACATCAGGCGATGTTGATCGAAACTGGCACCACCACTACTGCCAATTCCTGGTGCCGTCAAACGACAGGCGGCGGCTTCTACTAAGTCTGCCCGCCCCGCAACATAGCCGCCAGCGGTTACGATAGTACCACCAGGATTTTTAATCAAAGAGCCAGCCATTAGATCGGCACCGACAGCGGTAGGTTCCTGTTCTTCAATAAATTCCCCATAACAATTATCGACAAAGCAAACTGTGTTGGGATTTTGTTGTTTGACCAGGAAAACAATTTTTTCGATGTCGGTAATGGAAAGACTGGGACGCCAGGAATAGCCGCAGGAACGCTGGATTAACACGAGACGAGTGCGATCGCTAACTGCTGTCGCCAGCGCTTGCCAATCAATAATTCCTTCTTCCGTAAGAGCCAATTCTTTGTAACTAACGCCAAAATCAAGTAAGGAGCCTTGGCCTTGCCCACGCAAACCAATAACTTCTTCTAGCGTGTCATAGGGGGCACCGACCACTGCCAGCATTTCATCTCCAGGACGAAGAACGCCAAATAAGGCACAGGCGATCGCATGAGTACCGGACACAAACTGCACTCGAACCGCAGCAGCTTCGGCACCCATCACGTCCGCAAATACCCGATCGAGCGTCTGACGCCCTAAATCATCGTGACCGTAGCCGGTGACACCAGCGAAATGGTGCGCCCCCACCCGATGGTGACGAAAGGCTTCCAGCACTCGTTTAAGATTTTGCTTGACTGTTGCGTCAATTGCGGAAAAAATCGGAAACAGTACCTTTTCTGCTTCCTGTAGCTGTTGAAAGCTGTTCATCAATACCTGGAGAAAGAGATTTCTTATTTATTTTAGATTTTGGAGCTTTTGGCAATGTAAAAATTTGCATTTCCAGTAAAAGCAGGGCAAACAAGCCGCCCTTACAAGACCAAGATCAAAATCCCAAATCCAATAGCAGGTTGGGCTGCACAATTTTTATCAAGGTTACTGCATGACTGTTGCGACCACAACTAAAGATCAAGAACAGGTGAGACAAGACTCGCCTCTCCGTCCTGATTGGGTCATTATTATCTACATGGCTGCGTTACACATCGCAGCGCTTTTCGCCCTATTTCCCAGTAACTTCAGTTGGGCTGCGGTTGGTGTCGCCGTCTTTTTCCACTGGGTAACGGGTGGCTTGGGAATTACGCTGGGATTTCATCGTCTGGTAACGCATCGTAGTTTCCAAACCCCTAAGTGGTTAGAATACTTCTTTGTTCTCTGCGGCACCCTTTCCTGCCAAGGAGGTCCGATTAACTGGATAGGCATACATCGCCTCCATCATTTGCACTCGGATGAAAACTTAGATCCTCATGATTCCAACAAAGGTTTTTGGTGGAGTCACATGGGCTGGATGCTTTATCAAAACCCTGCGGATACAGACATCCCTCGGGTTACTAAAGATATTTCTGGCGATCCGGTTTATCAGTTTTTACAAAAATATTTCATTCCCATTCAGGTTGTCTTAGGTTTAATTCTTTACGCCTTGGGCGGTTGGCCTTTTGTGGTTTGGGGAATTTTTGTTCGGATCGTTGCAGTGTTTCACTGCACTTGGTTTGTCAACAGTGCAACGCATAAATTTGGCTATCGCACTTACGAATCTGAGGATCGCTCGACTAATTGTTGGTGGGTGGCTTTACTCACCTATGGCGAAGGTTGGCACAACAACCACCATGCTTTTCAATATTCCGCTCGACATGGCTTAAAGTGGTGGGAAATTGACCTAACGTGGATGACCATTCAATTTCTTCAGTCGCTCGGTTTAGCCTCAAAGGTAAAACTGGTCGAAGAAAGTAAACAATAAACAGTAAAAAGGCAAAAGAAAGCGGAGAGAAGGATAAAGGATGAAGCAGTTTTTCCCTTCATCCTTCTCTCTTTTGCCTTTTTAGTTGTGTCCCTGCACGACGTGCTTAACGGTGGTAAAAGATTCTAAGCCAATCGGCCCTCGGCGATGTCCTTTTTGGTTAGACATTCCCAGAAATAAGGAGTCTCCGCCCTTGGGGTTACGCGAAAATCGGGGAGAAGAATTGAGATAGACTGAGGCACTATTAACGCCGAGAGCAAATTGGCGGCTTTCTTGATAGGATTCAGAAACTAGACAGTCGGCGTGACCGCTGCTGTATTGATTAATACAAATAATGGCTTCCTCGATACTCTCTACCAGTTTAAAAGCCACAATCTTATCAAGATAGGCTTGACTCCACTCTAATTCATCAGCTAGTTTCAAATCTGGAAATTGTGTCACCAAATCCCTATCTCCTCTGAGTTGAAACCCTTTTTCCTTAAGACTGTTCCAAAGCATTGTTAGAGAAGAAGGTTTGCAAGCTGGATGAATCAAAACCTTTTCAATCGCATTAACAGGGTCTGGCTCGCTTTGATGACTGTCTAAAATTGCGTTCCGAGCCATCTCTAAGCTACCCGTAGGCGACCAATAGAGGTAGCAGTTTCCCATCGCCGACTTCAAGACGGGTGCAGTTGAGAGCTGGATCACTTTTTGGACTAAACTAGGGCGACCATAGGGAATCACCAAATTAATGTATCGGTCTTGAATGACTAAATCCCGAATGGAAGCGCCTTGCTCTGATGGTAGTAGCTCCAGACAACCCGGTGGCATACCTGCTCGTTCTAAGGCTGATTGTAAAACTTGGGCAATGACCGTATTAGAGTGGCTAGCTTCACTTCCACCTCGGAGAATCAGGCTGTTGCCAGTTTTCAGACACATCCCGGCAGCGATCGCTCCTAGCTCCGGAAAGGCTTCGTAAATCAATGCAATGACCCCCAGCGGCATTAGCTGGGAGTAAGTTTGCGAGTGTTCTAGCTGATAAGTCGCGTTCATCACCCGCCGGATCGGATCGGACAACTCAGCTAACCGTTGCAAAATGTGGATGGTGGTTTGCAGCCGCTCAGGTGTCAGCTTCAGCCAATCTAAAATCAGCTCATGTGCTGCCATTTCGCGACTGGCTTCCAGATCCAGGGTGTTTGCTTCCAAAATATCGTCTAAGGATCTCTGAAGTGCCTGCGCCATTGCGGCGACAGCACGGCTGCGCTCTACTCCCTTGGTAGTTGCCAATTCCAGGGAAGCTTCATAAGCGCGACGAACAGCGTTCATTGGGTCGGGGGTCGGAGTAATATCGTTGATTGCCATTGGGCTAACGTCGGTGAGTCAGCCAGATGATCAGCGCTGGCACCAATAGCGCCAACACGCTCACCATCGCACACAGCACAATAATGATACCAGGAGGGGCGGGAGGTGAAATCTGAGCTAAGCAAAGCCCTGCGATCAGTACCACCGCAATGATTCCTAAGGAAACAGGTAGGTAGCTGTCCCCAAGCCCTGGATGAGCAGTACTCCAGCGATGACCCGTCCACCGCCACGAGCGCTTGTAGGGATAGCTTGTAGACAGTTGTTCGATCGCATACCCACTCTCTTCAACCACGAAGATTTGCTGACAGCGATCGCAGCCAAACGCTTCTGTCAGCGTAATCGGTACTAAACGCCCTCTACGTCGGCATGGGCACGGGTAATCGTTATTTAAGTCAATCTTCTGATCTTTCTGAGATGGCACAAGCGCTATTTAAACAAAGATATGAAAGTGTCAACTTAAGATTTTCGGAACCGGGTTCGTCTGTTAGACTTTTTTTAGTTTGCACCTAGTAGCCGCCTTTCTTCGGACTAGGTACGACTGAATGCCTTTAAATACACAGACAATCTAGGCGAATTTTAACACTGTAAACCTTTGCCTAGAAATGCTCCGACTTATAGATAATCAGATTTATCCTCTCTACCTCTGAAGACCTACGCCTGAAGAAAGGCTACTTCTTATATGATTTTAACCAGAAGAGCGGGTAACGCGATTCGAACGCGCGACATTCACCTTGGCAAGGTGACGCTCTACCACTGAGCTATACCCGCAAAACTTTATCTTTATCTAGATTCTCAAAATTTTCAGCATCTGTCAACTATCTTTTTTAATCATTTCACTAACCACTCGATGAAATTTGAAGTTGGCGAGAGTGGGAGCGCTTGGTGAAGCGATTTCTGCGGGGAGGCGAGGAAGGAATTCCTCACGCTGTATTTGGAACTCTGTATTTTGATGCTTTCCGGCTCCTCTTCCCTGAACTCACCCAGCTTCCGGACGCAACACCGTAGAATGAAGAAGTATGTAGTTAGTTGAATTAATTATTAATATGCCTGTTTTTGCGGCGATCGCAGTCTTGGCGCTTTTGATTGTGGTACATGAGCTGGGTCATTTCATGGCAGCTCGTCTTCAAGGAATTCACGTCAACCGCTTCTCCCTCGGTTTTGGCCCGATCCTCTGGAAGTACCAGGGACCGGAAACCGAATATGCCATCCGGGCTTTTCCCCTAGGCGGATTTGTTGGTTTCCCTGATGATGATCCCGACAGTGATATTCCCCCAGAAGACCCCAATCTACTACGCAACCGACCCATCCTCGACAGAGCCATTGTCATTAGCGCTGGTGTCATCGCCAACTTGCTATTTGCTTACTTGCTGCTAGCGACTCAACTGGGTCTGGTGGGCGTTCAGGAATTTAATTATCAGCCTGGTGTCTTGGTTCCCCAAGTCGCCTCAGAGGTAAGTTCTGCTGCACTTAAGGCTGGCATCAAAGCAGGAGACATTATTCTCTTGGCAGACGGTCAACCACTGAAAGCCTCCAAGGAAGCCATTCCAAAGCTTATGGAGGTCATTCAAAACAATCCCAACCAGCCGATCCCCCTGAGCGTTGAACGTCAAGGTCAAATCATTTCCCTGACCGTGACACCGCAACCCGGAAGCGATGGGAAAGGTCGCATCGGTGTCCAGCTAGCTCCTAGCGGCAAAGTAGTGCGTCGGCACCTCAAGAATCCTGTGGAAGTTTTGACCACTGCGGCTACAAAGTACCAAGAATTCGTAGTTTTAACGGCTCAGGGCTTTGTACAACTGATTAGTAACTTTGGCGAAACAGCCGATCAGGTTGCTGGGCCGGTTAAAATTGTGGAACTTGGTGCCAGTATTGCCAAGTCAGACGCGGCGAATCTGTTTCAGTTTGCTGCCTTGATCAGCATTAACCTTGCGATTATCAACATTTTGCCGCTACCGGCCCTCGATGGTGGTCAGCTAGCTTTCTTATTGATTGAAGGCTTGCGGGGTAAACCTTTGCCGACTCAAATCCAAGATGGCATTATGCAAACTGGTTTGATGTTGCTTCTGGGTTTGGGAATTTTCTTGATTGTTCGAGACACTGCTAACCTGGAGTGGGTTCAAAAACTCTTGCAATGAACGCAGTTGTCTATCGTTTTTAACAATGGATAACTGACCTGTACGGGCGCAGGGTCATGCGCCCCTACCAACTAGACAATTGACGATTTATGAACATTACCCGTACATGGTCAGCTAAGCAGCAGCGTGCTTTGGAGATTTTGATTCGCCTGAAGCGATTGTATCCAGATGCACCCTGTACGCTGAACTACGAGACGCCGGTACAGTTATTGGTCGCAACCATTCTCTCCGCTCAATGTACCGATGAACGGGTGAATCAAGTAACCCCCTCCTTATTTTCTCGGTTTCCCGACGCCCCAGCTTTGGCAAACGCTGATATTACTGAGTTGGAAACCCTGATCCGTTCAACCGGCTTTTATCGCAATAAAGCTAAAAATATTCAAGGTGCCTGCGTCCTGATTGTGGAGAAATTTAAAGGACAGGTGCCAAAACAAATGGAATTGTTGCTGGAATTACCAGGAGTAGCGCGAAAGACAGCGAATGTCGTTCTGGCTCACGCTTACGGCATCAATCAAGGCGTAACAGTGGATACTCATGTGAAGCGCCTCAGCTACCGATTGGGTTTGACAGAATATACAGACCCAGTGCGGATAGAGCGAGATTTAATGAGACTATTGCCCCTAGAGGATTGGGAAAACTGGTCAATTCGGTTGGTCTATCATGGTCGGGCAATTTGTAAAGCCAAAAATCCGGTGTGCCATGCTTGTGTCCTTGCGGATTTGTGTCCTTCTGCTAATTTGTCGCCCTCAGATTCTGTGAATATTAGCCTCGCCACATCTCCTCAAATTGTGGAAGCTTCTAATTGATACCATCCGCTAGAATGGAGAATGGTGTCTTTATTGCTGGAACAAAGTAGGATAATTCATGGCTAAAAAGAGCATGATTGAGCGGGAGAAAAAACGCCAGAAGCTGGTAGATAAGTATGCCGCTAAGCGTGAAACGTTGCAGGAAGCATTTGAGAATGCAACAACCCAACAACAGAAGCTGACGATTCATCGGCAGATACAGCAACTGCCGCGCAACAGTGCGCCCACACGACTGCGGAATCGCTGCTGGGTGACTGGGCGTCCTAGAGGCGTATACCGGGATTTTGGTCTGTCTCGCAACGTTATGCGGGAATGGGCACACCAAGGCCTGTTGCCGGGAGTTGTCAAGTCTAGCTGGTAGTCTTTAGTCTTTAGTCTTTAGTCTTTAGTTGATTGCGTTTGACCAATGACTATTGACTATTGACTATTGACCGCAACAGCGGTCGATGCCAAGACTGTCTAAGAGCAATTCACTGACCGCATTCGCGATCGCAAACTCGCTATAAAAACTTCTGGAAAAATCAAACGCCTGCATCTCTGTCAGAATGGCAATCACCAGGGAACCCAGGTCGTTTTCCCCTTCCATCCGCTGGCGGACATAAATCTGGGAAGCTCGTTGGGCAATCTCTTGATTGACAGCCTCTGGAATAAACTCTTCATCGAGCCACTTGTGTAATGCGCTTTGCAGCCATTTGCCTTCCTGTTGAGGATTTTCGGCTGGTGGTAAGGTGATCGGTGGGATGGGTTGAGACATTTTCACGTATCAGCTTTTCGCTTCTCAGCTTTTAAATTTCAGACGCCGACTCAATGATTCTAAAAGTTGGGGCAGTATTTTAGATATTAAGGTGGTTCTATCTCATCAGGACATCTATGCAGCCATTTGTGGCTGTTAGAGATATACATAGATCGGATAATACGTCATTAACCCGCTTGGATTGAGTGCATGGAGTTTGATATTCCCACCATTATTCAGGGGTATGCCCAAGGCTACTTCCTGATGGCGGATGACGACAATGGCTTGGGATGGTATTCCAGCCGTCAGAGAACACTCGTTCCCCTCGATGGGCAATTTCGCTACCCGAAGTCACTGCGGCGTGTTCTCAACCAAGAACGCTTTACTGTTGCCGTCAATCGGGATTTCCAGGGTGTAGTGGCTGGGTGTGCGGATCGAGAAACAACGTGGATTTCCCCAGAACTACAAGAGATTTATTTGGCACTCTATGAAGAGGGTTGGGCTTATAGCTTCGAGACTTGGCAGGGAGAGGAACTGGCTGGAGGAATTTTAGGACTTGTCATCGGGGGTGCGTTTATTGGGGAATCTATGTTCTACCGGATTCCAGAGGGGTCAAAGGTGGCGATGGTGAAGTTGGTGGAAAGATTGCGATCGCGCAATTTTGCTTTCTTTGACGCCCAAATGATGAATCCCCATTTAGAGCGCTTTGGTGCTTACATCATTGACGATCCACAATATCAAGTCCTATTACGGAAAGCGTTGCAGCGTCGGTGTTCTTTAGTATAGCCGCAGCCAGCGGGTGTGTCCTACCGAGCAAAACTTTTATCGAATCATGAGCAGGCTAAAACTTGTCAAAGACTTGAAATTCTGGTTGATAGCGATCGCGGCAGGCTTAATTACAATTCATCTTACTTTGACTTGGAGGAGTGGCAATACTGAATTGCTGAGTACAAGCTTCTTATTTTGGGCTGCGGTATCATCTCTACTTTGGCAGAAACGGGACGGATTAGAGCTGAAAAGCGACGCTTTTTCTAGCATTTTTGGGTTCGCACTGATTAGTTTGGTACTTTTTAAAAGTCTTTACCCCGGCTATGGTTTTACCCTTCATGTTACACCTTTAATTTCAATGCTGGGCTTGGGTTTAATTGCCTCTGGGGTTAAAGGATTAAAGCAGTATTGGCGGGAATTGCTACTCCTGGCTTTTTTCGTCTTAAATCAAGAATTAATATTGAAAGTTTTCAATGTATCTTTATTAACCGCTAAACTTACATCTGTTATTCTTTGGTTTTTAGGATTCCCCGTTGTGCAGCAAGGGGAGATTTTAAGTTTGCCAACTGGGTCTGTACAAATTGGCGGAGCTTGTGCCGGTGTAGGTACTATCCTTCAGCTATTGGGGTTAGCTTTAGTTGTTTTACTCATTTTTCCAACTAAATTAAAGGAAAAGATTTTATTACCATTCGTTGCTGTCATCGTAGCCTTTACGCTAAATGGGATACGGGTGGCTTTGATGACGGTTTTGGCAGGGTTATCAAATAAAGAAGCTTTTGAATATTGGCATCTTGGTGATGGTTCTGTAATCTTTTCTATGATTTCTGTATTTATTTTCGGATTAATTTGTCGATTTTGGCTGTTAAAAGCAGGTAGCGAGAAGGAGAATTCTGTAGAATTTTAATTGCAGCTATAGCAGTCCTGTAATGATGTGTGAAAGCAAGATCCCCGACAACTCTTACGAAGTCGGGGATCGGAAAGATTGGAATCCCACAACTAAAACAGGATCGCTATATTTTTGGCTGCTGAAGCTTAATGTAGCGGTAAAAAAGTGAACTGGGATTAATTTCGAGGCGGAGTGCTTTTCAAACCCTTCAACCGCTTCCAGGCAAAGTACATCCCCAGCATGAGAACAGCTAAAATGTTGCCTAAGATTTGGCTGGGTTCGGGTACTGGATCAGGGGCTGAGGATTGAGTAGATGGCTGTGCTGGGCTAGATAGCGGCACGCTGTTGGCTGCTGACGGTGCTGGCTGGGAAAAGGGCACTTTGCTAGCTACAGGTTTGGTAGCTACTAGCGCTGGCTGGGAAAAGGGCATTTTGCTAGCAGTAGGTTTGCTAGCTACTAACGCTTTACTAGGTGGTGGCGCTTGGCTGAGTAGCGGCACGTTACCGTTTTGCCGAGACGTTGCTTCGGCGTTCATACCCTCTGGCGTTTCTACCGGCACTTGCACCTGCTGAGTTTTCTTGGGATCGACTCGCACTTCTTCCGTGACAGCGACAAAGGAGGTGTATTGCGACAACAACCGATAAGCTAGCGCGGTATCAGTAACGGCTTTGACATTATTTGGGTTTTCACCAGCATAGATTTCATTCATCAAATCTTTAATCCGGGCGCGTCCCCAAAGTTGAGCGATCGCGCTATTGCCACCGCCGTCAAATTCAATCGGTAACTTCTTCTCATAGCGTTTGCCACCCGCGACGATTCCAGTAATTCGCAAAGTTCCTTTAGCGCGATCGCCTTTACGTCCAAACAACACCAAAGGCTGATTGGCAAACAAATCAGGGGGTTTGATCGGATAGATTTGCGGTGCTTTTCCACTCCCTTCCCAGTTCACTTCGATATTCGTAAGTACGGGATTATTGATCTGTTGGGAGAACTTTTCGACGACTTTTTGGGCGGATTCTCTAGGGGGAACGACTTCTGAAGTGCCCCGTCCTTCCTCTGCCAAACGATCGATCAAGAAGCGGTTCACTGAAGGGCCAACACCGAAACTATAAAGCCGATTTCCCGGCTTCAGCCGCTTTTTAATTTCTGCGATCGCTTGCTGGTCTTGATCGATCAAACCGTCAGTAATCAAGACAATACTCCGCAGGCGTCCTTCTGGCGCGGCGGGGAAATTCAACACAGTTTGAATGCCATTAAATAACTCGGTGCCACCGTTAGCATCTAGGCGATTGATATAATTTAGGGCTTTCTCACGGTTTTGCGGCGTATTCGGTAAAGGTATAGGAGATAGCTGCGTCGCGCTATCGGAAAAGTCAACAACATTAAAGGTATCGCCGGGATTGAGTCCATTGATAAACCGGCGCATCAGTTCCTTTGATTGCTCAATTGGCGGTCCACTTTGAGAGCCAGAAGTATCCATGAGAAATACCACATCTTTGGGTACAATCTCATTACTTTGATATTCCACGGCTGGAATTAAATAGGTGGCAAAGTGACCGCCGCGTTCATCCGCCTCTGATAATACTGTGGACTGGGTTTGGGCACTCGATACCTGATAACGTAAAATCAGGTCTTTATTCGGAATTGCGTTTTCCTTGCTCAATTCAACCCGCATGATGCGACCATCTTGAGTGGTACGGATTTGATGAGAAGGCGATCGCACTTCTTTGACTGGCACCCCGGCTTCTATTTCTACTGTTACGCCAATATCTTGCCCAGAACGGCTTCCGGCTGGTAACGTCGGCGGATTTATCTGCGAAGTGTCGGTAAGGTTTGTATTGCCTTGATTATTCGTTGAATTTCCTGAGCTGTAACGTGGTCCTACCACCATTGGGAAGACAAATTCATAGTTACCTTTTTCAAACTTCAGGCTTTCACTGTAGCGAATTGTGACATCGATTTTTTCGCCTGGTTTGATGTTAGCCAAGGACTGAGTAAAAATATTGTCTCGTTCTTGGTCTAATAAGGCAGCAGTTTTTCCTTCTTGTTTGGCTTGTTCGTAAATTTGCTTTGCTTCTTCGCGTTTTTTGATGACGCCTCGGATGATGCGATCGCCTACTTTTATTTCCATGTCATCCACTGCCGCTTCATCGGGGAGTGGAAACTTATAGACAGCTTCTAAGGGATTGTTAAAGGGATTTTCAAAGGTCTGCGTTACCTCCACCCGCGACACATTTCCTGTAACTTTCGCCACAACTTCCGTATGTTTCAACGGAAACACTTGCTCCTGTCCATCCACAATCGCGAATAAGCTGCCTTCAGTAAGAGATGCTTGCCTCTCAATTTCCTGAGTCACCATCTCTACCACAGGAGAAGCTAAGTACCGCACTCCCGCAAATCCAAACAATAGGAAGGCACCCGCTATCAGCCATTTTTTCTTAGAATTACGTTTAGTAGTTGGGAGCGATCGCCCATTCAAATCCTGCAACACTTCATCTGCTGATTGATAGCGCCGCTTCGTACCCGTTTGCAGCATTTTGTCGAGAATGCTACCGAACTGTTTGCTGACTGGGGTCTTTAAAAAATGTCGCCAAACCCAGGTATCTTCACTGGTATCGCTCAGATCGAAAGGAGGAATTTGGGTGAGCAAATGAATACAAGTAACACCCAAACTATACAAATCGCTGGCGAAAATCGCTTTCCCTTTTACTTGTTCGGGAGCCGTATACGCAGCAGAACCGATGACCGTTCCAGTTTTGCCTAGCATCGTCTCAGTCGCATACTTTGCTGCGCCAAAATCGACTAACACGAGTTTGCCATCTCGACGGTTGCGAATGATGTTTTCGGGTTTAATATCCCGGTGAATCATCTGTTGACTGTGGACAAATTGCAAGACTGGCAGCAAACTTTGCAGGAGTTGCCGAATTTCTACTTCTTTAAACGGCCCTTTTTGGGCTAATTCTTGAGCTAAGTTTTCTCCATCGATAAACTGTTGCACTAAATACTGATGGTCATCTTGCTCAAAATATGCCAGCAGTTCGGGAATTTGATGATGTTTCCCAACAACCTCTAAGCGAGTTGCCTCTTGACGGAATAACTCTGCTGCTTTTTGGCGATTATTAGTTCCTTGTTGTTGAGGAAAAAACTGTTTAATGACACAGCGCGGTTCCGATGGCTGGGATATATCCACAGCCAGGAAAGTTCTCCCCATACCTCCTTGACCAATCGGTTTAATCGCACGATAGCGATCGCTCAGCAGTAATTGCGATCCGCAACTTTCGCAGATAGCGGCATTTCCAGGATTTTCTGGCTGCTTACAATTAGGATTCAGGCAATAACACCGACGTCGATCGTGAGCTGTGCTTTTTTGAGGCGGGAAGGTCGTCATAGCAGCCCTTTTTCAAAACCGTTCACGCCATTCTAGCCATTTCATTTCTAAAATTAATATAAAGAATCGGCTAGAAACGCTCTCAGCGCAAGGCTTTGAGCTTTGTAGGAAGATAAACTTCTCCAAGTAGTACGGCAGAAGTTGCGCCGGTAACTTGGGGAAGATTGCCAGGGATGCCTAACTGACGCCAATATGCCAAAACAGCGAAAGCGATCGCTTCTTTGAAATCAGCATTCACACCCGCCTCATCCGTTGTCAACACTGGCACGGGTTGTAAAGTCGCTTGTAGGCGCTGTTTTAAATAGAGATTGCGACTGCCACCGCCACACAATAACACCTCGTCAGGCATCTGCGGCAGGAAAGTGCGGTAGCTATGAACAATTGACGCAGCAGTGAGTTCAGTCAGCGTTGCCAGCAGATCAGCGCTACTCAACTCATAAGCAGAGGCATCTGCGATACACTGCCGGAGATAGGTGTAGCTAAATAGCTCTCGACCCGTTGATTTGGGCGGTTGCTGCTGGAAGTAGTCCTGCTGTAGCCATTGCTCTACTAAATCGTTGCAGATTGTGCCTGCTGCGGCCCATGCTCCATCCTGATCGTAGGTTTTGGCTCCATTCGTTAAATATTGCACCGCCAGGTCTAGAAGCGCATTCCCCGGCCCGGTGTCCCAGCCTCGGATCTCTTCTAGCCAGCTGCCCCGACGCGCCGGTAGGTAAGTGACATTCCCGATACCGCCAATATTTTGGACACATCGGTACTTGTCAGGGTGGCTCAATAAATAAGCATCTACTGCTGGCACCATAGGCGCACCTTGTCCACCGGCGGCAATATCCGCCGCCCGGAAATTACTTACTGTGGGAATGCCCGTCAGGTGGGCAATCAAGGCACCCCGACCTAATTGCAGGCTGTAACCTAAAGGAGTGCTGAGGACGGATGACTGAGGACTGAGTGAAGGGTCGAGGACTGAGGACTGAGGACTGAGTGAAGGATTGAGGATAAAAGATGAAGTCTCTTCTTTTCCCTCTCTCCCCTGCTCTGTGGGCGGGCGATGAAAAACAGTTTGTCCGTGAGAGCCAATTAACTCGGCTGGGGGGTTGCCATTTTGAATGTTTTGGGCTGCTTGTGCGAAGGTGTAAGCGATCGCATCATCTAATTGGGCAAATTCTTCCATTGACAAGGATGACCCGCCACAAACTTCTAGAATTTGCTTTGAGAGCGCATCTGGATAAGGATAGGTGGCTCCTGCTAGCAGAGTCACTTTTATATCTAAGTCTTTACCAGAAATTTCTACTAAAGCGGCATCAATGCCATCTACCGACGTGCCGCTAATTAAACCAATTACACGCATAATTCAGAGAAATTAAAAATTATAAGGTACGGAAATCGCACAGCTGGCAGAAGAACGCGCTGAACGCTTGGCAGAACGGTTAAGAGCAATGGCATCAACCCTCGATGAATTAGTGTGAGATCGGAACCCGGTTTTCTGGCTTGGGTCTTACATCAAATTCAGCGGGTCAACGTCTATTGTCAAGCTGACTGAGGACGGGCAGAGGAGGCGTAACTCGTTGAAATCCGGTAATTCTGGCAGCGAATCAGGTGCAAACTTGAGCATAATCTGCCATCGATATCGATTCGCCACCCGTAAGATACTCGCTGGTGCTGGCCCTAACACCTCATACATCGGGGTGGTGGGATGGGTATCTGAACTGCTATCCCCCTGGGGTGTATTAGAAGCTAGCCCCGCAGCTAGCATTTCGGCAGTTTCCTGAACTTCTGCGGCATCGGTGCTGCTTAGCCGCAACAAAATGAGACGTCCGTAGGGGGGATAATTCAGCGCCTCTCGTTGTTCTAACTCTGTCTCGATGAAAGATTGATACTGGTGACGCCTTACTGCTTGAATGACTGGGTGTTCTGGGGAGTAAGTTTGAATAATGACTCGACCGGAATCGTCACCGCGACCGGCACGACCTGCAACCTGAGTTAGGGTTTGAAATGCTCTTTCTGATGCCCGATAGTCGGGGAGATGCAGCAACCCATCCGCAGCAACCACTCCTACCAGTGTCACCTGGGATATATCCAGCCCTTTGGTAAGCATTTGAGTCCCAATTAATAAGTCGGCTTCTCCGTTGGTAAAGCGTGTCAGCAGGGTGCGATGAGCGCCTTTGGTGCGGGTGGTGTCGCTATCAAACCGGATATAGCGCAACTGAGGGAACTGCTGCGCTAATTCTTGGGCGACTCGCTGGGTGCCGCTGCCAAAAAATTTCAGGTAGGGAGAACCGCATTCGGGGCAGGATTGAGGATGCGATCGCACAAAATTACAGTAATGACACCTCAATAATTCAGCGGCTTCTTCATGGGTGTGGTGATACGACAGCGAAACATCGCAGTGAGGACACTCAATCACATACCCACAGCTGCGACAAGAAACAAAGGTACTATGTCCCCGCCGATGGATAAATAAAATTCCTTGTTTCCCCTGATCTTGCAGCTGCTGCAAGCCTTCCTGAAGCGACCGACTAAAAATTGAGCGATTCCCTTGCTGCAACTCTTGGCGCATATCCACCACTTCTACCGGCGGTAGCGGACGCGATTGGATGCGTTCTGGCAATGAGAGGTAATGAGTAAGAGAGTTTTGAGTTGGAGAGACGCGATTCATCGCGTCTGAGTTTTGAGTTGAATCGGTTAACTCCGGACTCGTAATGTTTAGCCAGGTTTCTAGGGAAGGGGTGGCGGAACCTAAGACGAGGGGGCAGTTTTCCAACTCAGCCCGCCAAGTCGCGACGGTGCGGGCGTGATAGGTGGGTGCGGGTTGGTCTTGCTTGAAACTAGAGTCGTGTTCCTCATCCAACACGATTAGCCCCAGGCGTGGCAGTGGGGCAAAGATAGCGGAACGGGTGCCAATGACGACTTGGGCTGCACCCGCCAGCATTTGCCGCCAAGTGTCGTAGCGTTCGCCATCGGAAAGGGCGCTGTGATAGACGCAGACTTTGTTGCCAAAACGGGCGCGGAATCGGTCGGTGAGTTGGGGTGTCAAACCAATTTCCGGGACGAGGACGAGGGCGGATTGTCCCCGTTCTAAGATGGGGGCGATCGCTTGTAAATACACCTCTGTCTTCCCGGAACCCGTGACTCCGTGCAACAGCACCTTCGCAAAACCGGATAAAGACGCGATCGCTTCTAGCGCCTCAGATTGAGCCGGTGTTAATGCTTTCGGTTGATCCCCAGCCAAGAGCGGTTCTGCGGAAGTCCGCAACATCTCCCGTTCTTGAATAACCACGCAGCCTTTTTGCTCCAGCGTCTTGATGGTGGATGAACTGGCGTTGCAGATTTGCAGCAACTCCGTTAACAACAAATCGCCGCCGCGCCGCCGCAGCACTTCCAAAATTTCCCGTTGGCGCTGCGTTAAGTCGAGGGGAAAAACATCGACAACCAGCGTCACGGCTTTCTGTAACTTCGGTCGCTGGGTTCTGGGCGGTTCCAGGTAACTTTCGACTAACTTCGCCCGCAGTAACTCCCGGATGGCTCGATACGCTCCTCTAACTTGACGCTGGAGGTAAACGAAGCTGTAGTCTCCAGAGGATTGAGCTTGCAGAAGTTCCAGAATCTTACAGGCAGTTGGACTCAGGTAATTAGCATTTCCCGCTTGTCCGACTTGTCCCCCCTCTCCTTCTCCTTGGGCAAGGCGGAGGCGATGCTGCGATCGCCCGAGTAATCCCGGCGGTAGCGCGACTCGAATCACCTGAATCAGCTGGGTGTAGTAGTATTGGGCGACTTGGTTCAGCAGTTGCCAGTAGGTCGGCGGGAAAAACCCAGCACTGACTACATCCTCTACATCCCGAATTTTGGCTGGGTTCAAATCTGGCGGCGGTGCATCGCAAATCCGAATCGCGATCGCTCCCAAAACTTGCGCCCCAAACGGTACGCTCAGAATATCCCCCGGCTGCACTTGCAACTGGGCAGGCAACCGATAGGTATACAACCGCTTCTGCGCTTCTGCTTCTGGACAATCCACCAGCACTTCTATCCATCGATTCTGTCCAGAATCAGACTGGTCGTAGGATGCTCTACTCTCCAGCACAATGCCCGAACGCCCGACATTGGGATTTGACGACATATTCCCCCTCTCCCTTGGCAGCCGGATACTACAGCCAGCTTTCCAGACCGCCATGCTTGTCGCTTACTGTAGACCTGTTAATTTTAGCTGGCTGTAGACGCTTGAGAGACTTGAAATTCAGCAACATCCGAGGTCGCAACCAAGAGGATAGAAGTTAGGATACAAATGTCTCGCTTGGATGCTTGTATGTGAGTATACTTGCTATCCTCTATCTATTGTGCAGAGCGCGGATGCCTATTTTCTCCCTATCGATAGAGAGGAAAGCTCACAAGTATATGAGATCCTGTGTGAATAGCATGGGAAATTTAAAAAACTTTAAACTTTCCTTAATTAGGAGCCAGAAAAAATGGAAAGAAACCCCAGACTTGGCATTGATTTAAGTTTAATTTAATTGAAATTTATCTACGGCATCACAGCTGACGGCAAGCTTCTAATAGACTAGGGCATCACCTTCATGTTTCCTGATTTTTTCTTAAGACGCATACCCAATCTAAAGCGCTTCTAGATTCTGTAATCGAGAAATGTAATCAGGAAAACAATCAAAAAACTATTTTCTGGTAGCCTTAAAAAGCTATTTGTAAATTGAAAGGTTGAATAAATTTTGAGTGTTCCAAAGCGGGTACCCGATCTGGTGTTGCCACGAGCGGATAAATGAAGCTCAAAATTAGTAAAGAATGCAGACAGTAAAAATAAAGTTGACCCTTGAGTCTATGCTCGTAGAGCCTGTCTTCAGTCCGTCATGGATATGTACAAAGAGAGCATCCGTTCCCATCAACTCGCTTTATCCAATACCGACTCAGACCTTGCTATGAATATTGCTGACTTGAACCGAAGCGACGTGGAATCTACATCCGATCGGGATTTTGTAGATATTACCGACCAGCAAATGGAAGAAACCACTGAAATAGAAATCGTCAGTGTTGAAGATGAAATTTCAGACGAAATTGATAAATTAGCCGGTGGTCGCCCCTCTGAATACCGCAAAACTGTCTCCGATGATACTGTAGGAGCGTTTTTTAAGGAGATGGCACGCTATCCCCTTCTGAAACCAGATGAAGAAGTCGAGTTAGCCCATCGCGTCCAATATTTAGTCAAGATAGAAGCGCTCCAAGAAAAATTACAAAAAGAGTTGGATCGCGCTCCCACGAAAGCAGAGCTGGCAGCAGCAGATGGGCTTTCGGAACGGCAGATGGAACATCAACTGTATCGCGGACGGGTGGCGAAACGGAAGATGATTCGCTCGAACCTGAGATTAGTTGTTTCTATTGCTAAACGATATTTGAACCGAGGTGTTCAATTCCTCGATTTAATTCAGGAAGGGGCGCTGGGATTAAATCGCGCTACAGAAAAGTTTGATCCCGACAAAGGTTATAAGTTTTCTACCTATGCCTATTGGTGGATTCGGCAAGCGATTACGCGAACCATCGCGAACGATGCCCGAACAATTCGATTGCCAATTCACATCGTCGAGAAGTTAAATAAGCTCAAAAAAGCGCAGCGAGAACTCAAGCAAGAACTGCATCGCAATCCGACAGAAGAGGAATTGGCGCAATCTTTAGATATTGAGGCTTCGCAGTTGCGTCAGTTGTTGCAACTTAGAAGGCGATCGCTTTCTCTTAACCATCGCATCGGGAAGGGAGAAGAGACGGAACTGATGGATCTGTTGGAAGATGGTGATAATCAATCTCCCGAAGAACAGATGAGCGAAGCCATGATGCGCCAAGAAATTTGGGAAGTGTTAGGCGACGTTCTCACCGATCGGGAAAAAGATGTTATCTCGCTGCGGTATGGTTTAACCAGCAGCGAACCCTACACCTTAGAAGAAGTGGGCTGTTTATTTAATTTGTCCCGCGAACGAGTGCGTCAAATTCAAAGTAAAGCGATGCGGAAACTGCGGCGTCCCCAGGTTGCCAAACGCTTGAAAGGATGGCTCACCTAAAAGTTGTTGGCGATCGGTAATTAGTCATTCGTTTTATGATTGACCAAACGATCGCTGACTGATGACGAATGACTACTGAATTGATTTTACGTCCAGCAGAGCCTGGAGATGCGTCGGTGCTATTTGAGCTAATTAAAGCACTCGCGGAGTATGAGAAACTTTCTGACGCTGTCACAGGCAATACGGACGCCCTGAAAGACCATCTGTTCGGTTCTAAGCCTTATGTAGAGGCAATTCTAGCAGAATATGCGGGGCAAGGCGTGGGGTTTGCCCTGTTTTTTCATAACTATTCCACCTTTCTCACTAAGCCGGGAATCTATCTGGAAGACTTGTTTGTACTCCCAGAATATCGGCGTCAGGGGATCGGGAAGGCGCTTCTCACCCACCTCGCTCAGTTGGCTGTATCTCGCGGCTGTGGGAGATTGGAGTGGAGCGTTTTAGATTGGAACGAACCGGCGATCGCATTTTACGAACGCATGGGTGCTGACGTTTTGCCCGACTGGCGGATTTGCCGCGTTACGGGCGATTCTCTCATGAGTATGGCTGCACTAACCCCTTCTGCCAGTGACGTAGGCAGCCGTTAACGGGTGCTGGGGAGATTCAAACATCTGGGTAACTGAACCGGATTCGATCAATTGTCCAGCGCCATCCTGAACCCAAAACAGCGCCACATCATCCGCAATCCGCTTTGCCTGTGCCAAATTGTGAGTGACAACCAGGACTGTATATTTGCCGCGCAGATTAACGATTAAATCCTCTACGACTTCACTAGAAAGCGGATCGAGGGCGCTGCAAGGCTCATCCATCAGGAGAACATCGGGTTTGAGGGCGATCGCTCTGGCGAGACATAGCCGTTGTTGTTGTCCGCCAGAAAGGGAAAGGGCAGGAGATTTCAGCCTGTCCTTCACCTCATCCCACAAGCCGACATCGCGCAAGGCATCTTCGACAATTTCATCGATTTTTTCTCGATTCCTCACTCCATGTTCTCTAAGCGGAAATTCAAGATTTCTGATAATGGAAAGTGGGAAGGGATTGGGTTTTTGAAATAGCATTCCTATTCGGCGGCGCAATGAAATCACATCGATTTCTTGCACATCTCGCTCCCCCAGCAGAATCCGCCCTGTTAACCGACAGTTGTTGGTTAAATCGGTAAGGCGGTTTAGACAACTGAGAAAGCTTGTTTTGCCACAACCGGAAGGGCCAATTAGGGCTGTAATTTCACCCGATTTAATAGAGAGAGTGACATCTTTAAATGCGGGTTTATTCGCGTAAGAAAGGCTTAAATTCTCGGTTTTGATTTCTGGGGCATTACTGGGAAGTGAGGCTGAAGTTTTCTCTTGAATTCTAATTTCGCTTGTCGTGTGTTTCATGAAGAATTTAAACTGTAAAGACGCGAAGTACGCAAAAAAAGAACGCGAGGTAAGCTTGGTTTACGCTACCCAAATTCGGGATTGCCGAAACCGTTCTGCTAGCCAAGAGATTGCAGCATTAATGAGTAATAGAAAGCTGACTAATACGAGAGCAGAGGCGTAGGCATTTGGTTCGCCGCCAGAGACGTTCATAGCGAGATCGTAAATGTGAACCGAGAGCGATCGCCCGGAATCCCACAATGACTCTGGCATCCGATCGACGTAACCACTGGTAAAGATTAAAGCAGCCGTTTCAGCGATCGCTCTCCCTAAACCCAACAGCAACCCCACGACTAATCCAGGCATTGCCGCTGGTAGCAGTAACTCCCATAATGTGGCTGTACGCGAGAGTCCCAGCGCCGCCGCCGAACGTCGGTAGTCATCCGGTACGCCTCGAAAACCCTCCTGAGTTGAGCGAATCAAAATCGGCAGCACCATACACGCCAGCGTCAACCCGCCGGAAAGAATCGAAAAGCCCATTCCCAATGTTTTACAGAAGAAAGCGTTCCCAAAAAGACCAAAAACAATTGAAGGGACGCCTGCTAAAACATCCAAACTCAGTCGCACTAACCGCCCTAAAATACTCTGGTTTGAGGTAAATTCAGCCAGCAATATCGCAGTCCCTACTCCCAACGGAATTGAAACCGCCATGCATACTCCTACAATTAGCGCTGTCGAGACTAAAATAGATGCGATTCCTCCATCTCGTCCAGCATTACGCGGTGCGGTTGTCAAAAAGTCCCAGCTAATTTGACCGATACCAGAAATAAAAATATCGCTTAATAGCCACAATAGCGAAGCTGTTATTAAAGCGACAGATCCCCAGACGATTGCTGTGGAAATCAATTCGGAATAAGGCAAACAATTAAAAGCAAAAGAATTGGTTTTTTCTCGCACAATTTGTTTTTGTAAGTTTGGCTTATCAAAGGATTCATTCATAAATCTGCCCCCGGTTAATCATTTCGGCAGCAACGACTAAAACCACAATCATTGCCATCAATGTCAACCCGCTGACAAACAAGGCGGCGCGGTGATTTCCCACGGCATAAGCCATTTCTAAAGCAATATTTGCTGTTAACGTCCGCACTGGCTCAAATACACCCTTTGGTACCTGCACGACGTTACCGCAAACCATTAACACCGCCATTGTTTCGCCAATCGCCCGTCCCGTTTCCAAGATAATCCCCGTTAATAGCCCTGATTTTGCTGCTGGAAAAACCACACTACGCACCATTGCCCAGCGTCCCAATCCCAGCGCCGCCGCACCCCGCAGATAATCTGCGGGTACGTTGGCAAAGGTGGCATCGGCGACGAGAGCAATGGTAGGCAAAATCATCAGCGTTAGGATTAAAATCCCGGCCAATAAACTTGGTCCCGGTGGGTGCATCCGCCCAATAATTGGCACCAGTACGACTAAACCCCAAAAGCCATAAACGACTGAGGGAATCCCTGCTAAAAGCTCAATTAAGCCTCGGTAAATTTTGGCTAATGCGGGAGGTGCATAATAGTGGCAAAAAACTGCTGAGAGAATCCCTAAAGGGGTTGCGATTAGCACAGATCCCGCCGTCACAAATAGCGACCCCCACAACATCGGCATTAGGTTAAATTCTTCGCTAACTGGATGCCAGGAGGGGTCTTTGAAGAAGCGTGTCAGTCCGATATTTTGCAGGATGGGTAAGGTTTCCCAAATCAGGAATAGCAGGATTAAAAGCGCGATCGCGCCCGAAATAATCGCCATTCCCCGCAACATCCAGACGAGGATGGGTTCATTTCGCGACTGGGACAAAATACTGCTCCTTCACAATGTCTTGCACATCTTGAGAACGGGCAAAATCAATAAATTCTTTTTGCAATCCGGCGGGTGTGGTTTTTGTTACCAAATTAAGAGGGCGAGAAATCGGAAATTTACCGTTGCTGACGTTAGCAATAGAGGCGTCTACTCCTTCTATTGGCAACAGTTTGATTGGAGTATTGTGAGTAGCACCATATTCGCCTGAACCAATGGAGACATACGCGATCGCGTTGGGATTCCCTGCTACGGTTTTGATTCCTTGTTCGTTATCGCCAATCACCACATCGGCACGAATATCGGTTGTCTTTAATTTGAAGTGGTCGGCAAACAGTTCCAGCGTGGATCGACCCTCAGCTTTATTGACCACCGTAATTGGGGCATCTTTCCCGCCGACTTGTTTCCAATTATTGATTTTGTCGGTGTAGATATCGACAATTTGCTTGTCCGTCAGATTTTTAACTGGATTGTCTTGATTGAGAATGACCGAGACGCCATCGTTAGCAATCATAAAAGCTTGCAAATCCTTCTCGCTGTCTTTGAGGCTTCGGGAAACCATCCCAATATCCGCCACCCCCTGGCGGGCATCTGCGACTCCCCGCGAAGATCCGCCCGTTTGCACGTCAATCCGGACTCCCGGATGTTGAGTTTCATAGCGCTTGGCCATCTCAGCCGCCAGAGGTGCTACCGTACTCGATCCCGTCAAAACCAGCTTGCCTTGTAACTTATCGGATGATTGGGTTGCCCCTTCTGGAGGCTTCCCGCAAGATTGCAGCCAAAAGCAGGCAGCTAACCCTAGAGAAAGCGGCGCAAGCATTCTTAGATTCTTCATCAGTTATGTAATTGAAGTTTTTTATGTGTTGGAATCAAACGAAACCAGGCAACATCCCAAGTCAATCGCCCGACCAGCATTTATCCTCTGGATTGCAGGATCTAGCTGATAAAGCACCGCCTTGCCATCTCGCGTCGCCGTCACAAAACCCTCTTCCCGCAAAACTTTTAGATGATGCGATAGCAAACTCTGTTGCAACCCCAGCACCGCATTCATCTCGCCAACGTGCTTAGGGCCACTCATCAGCAGTTCTAAAACCTCAAGCCGCGTTGAATCTGCCAAAGTTTTCAGTTTTTGGGCACAAAAGGACTGCGATGAGACTTTTTGGGTACTCATGGATTCACCTGTGTGAAGTTGGGAACCAACCCAGGCTTGCCCTGGATCGAGATTGATATTAACTTATATTTATATCAATAATTGTTTATTAATCCTAGCTTAATTTTTTCTTAACCGATGCTGAGGATGTCGGGAAAATTCAGATTTTTCACTTGAAAAACCAAACCTCCTTCCCTGCAAGGAAAGGAGGTTTCCGAGTACAAGGCGTTCTATAGCGCTCCTAAATGATTCCTAAAGGCGAGATCCCCGACTTCTTGGAAAAGTCGGAGGTCTGAACCGCTGGCATCTTAAAACTCAAATAGGATTGCTATAGCAGCTTTGTGCTAACTGGCGATTCAGAGGAATTTCTATCCAGAACTCAGTACCCTGACCGGGTTGAGACATACATTTAAAGGAACCGCCGTGTTTTTCTACCACAATCTGGTAGCTAATGGAAAGTCCCAGACCCGTTCCTTTCCCAACCGGCTTGGTGGTGAAAAAGGGATCGAAAACTTGGCACTGCACGCCTGCACTCATGCCAGGGCCATTGTCACGAATCTGAATAACAACGCGGGGGACACCCGCTGGGTTGTCCTGCATCAGAAAAGTACGAATGGTAATCTGACTGGGTAAGTTTTTAATTTCCTCCAGCGATCGCGTTTCATCGCGTTGCTCTAGAGCGTCAATGGCGTTGCCGATCACGTTCATAAAAACTTGATTCATCTGACCGGCGTAGCACTCGATAGGCGGTAAGTCTCCATACTCTTTCACCACGTCGATCTCGGCATGGTCTGGCTTGGCTTTGAGTCGATGTTGCAAGATTAACAGAGTGCTGTCGATGCCCGTGTGGATATCGACAGGTTTCCGCTCAGCCTCATCCAGCCGGGAGAAATTGCGTAAAGACAGAACGATCTGGCGGATGCGATCAGCTCCAACCTTCATTGATGAGAGCATCTGCGGAAGATCCGAAGTCAGGAACTCGATGTCAATCGCCTCTGCTCGATCCACAATTTCAGGATGGGGATTCGGGTAATGGCGTTGGTAGAGTTCCATGAGTTTGAGCATATCTTGGGTATACTCATCAACGTGGCTGATATTGCCGTAGATAAAATTAACCGGATTATTAATTTCGTGAGCGACACCGGCAACCAGTTGACCCAAACTCGACATTTTTTCGGTTTGAATTAGCTGGCTTTGGGTTTTCTGTAACTCTTGGAGGGCACTAGAGAGTTGTTCTGCTTGCTGCTGGGTTTGCGCGAGGAATTCCGCTTGCTGTTGGTAGAGTTCGGCTTGCTGAATCGCGATCGCAGCTTGATCGGCAAGTTGTTGTAGCAGATCGACTTCCTCCGCCTTCCAAACTCTTGGCGCATGACACTCATGGGCAACCAGTAGCCCCCACAGTTGCTCCCCTCTGCGAATCGGGACGACTAAATTGGCTTTCACCTGAATCTGTTCCAAGAATTCGACATGACAAGCTTGCAAAGAAGCTTGATGCACGTCGTTCATTGCCCGAACCCGTCCCCCCTGGTATAAGATTGCGTACTCTAAGGGAAAGCAGTTCTCGTCATATACCTGCCCCAGAATCGATTTCGTTTTGCCAGTGACCTCTTCGACAACCACCTGGCCTTGCCAACGCCGGGTGAACTGGTAAACGATCACTCGATCTGTATCTAACAGGTTTCGGACTTCGCGCACGATGGTTTGCAGGATTGTTTTTAGCTCCAAAGTGCTGCGGATTTGGTCGATGACTTGCTTAAGAACGCTTGCCCACTCCAAAGATTGTTGTAACTTGACTGTACGCTCTTGGACTTGACAATCGAGGTTGGCATTCAGACGCTGCACCTTTTGGTACAGTCCATACTGCTCAATCGCCATTGAGAAGCAATCGCCTAAAGTATCAGCGAGTTCAATCTCTTCCGGAGTCCATTGGCGCGATTGGCCTCTTTTTAGCTGTCGCCAAAGTTCAAAAGATTTTCGGGGGTGGACTTGTCGCGCATCCGGGTCAAAATGTCCAGCCCATAAGGTTTCCGTGTCAATTTCATCTCGAAAAACTGTCAAGTATCCGACCAACTGTTGACGGTGTTGGAGGGGTACAATCAACACGCCTCGAATCAAAGTAGATTGAAATACAGTTTCAAGCGGTTGTAAATACGTTTGTTTATACAAGTCAGCGATCGCAATGATGCCACTACTACCCCTAGTATTTGCGGTAGCGACAGGGTTTAAATTTGCTCCGCCTTTTAACCATTCTTGCCACAGAGGATGCTGCTCAATGAGAACGGATGAGGCAGGTACTGCTACCACTCCCGGTTCTACGAGCTTCAATTGATCGCCACAGGTGTACACTATCGCTGACAAGCCAGTAGTTTCTGGGGCGATGTACAGTCTGCCACCAGAACCTTGCAGCGCGCTAACGGTTTCCTCCAGGGCGGATTGCAGCTCAATGGTAGGGAGTGTATGCAGCAGGGTAGCGACACGGTTAAGCGTGACTTCCCGCTGAGCTTTTTCGCGGGTTTGGGTGAGTAAAGTAGATTGAGCGATCGCAATCGACACTTGATCGGCTACCATCTGGACAATTTCCAGTTCCCGTTCTGAGATTACTTGCGGTTGCGAGTAGTGACCGACTAAAAGCCCCCACAAGCGATCGCCATGCAGAATCGGCACCACCAGAGAAGACTGCACACCCATTGCTTTGAGATATGCCACATGGCAAGGGTCTATAGGGCGATAGTGGATCTTTCTGGTTTCTAGGGATTCTCCGGTTTCTGGAGAATCCATTAGCGATAAACCAATGAGTCCTGACGCAACATTCACAATCGAACGCAGACGCACTTTCTGATAGAGTTCGCGTGCTTGGGGAGGAATGTCATCCGCTGGAAAGTTCAAACCTTTTAAAGACGGAAGGCGATTTTTATAAATAAATTCGGCAATCACTTCTCCACTTTCATCAGCATGAAACCGATAGACCATGACTCGGTCTGCTTCTAGTAACGAACTGACTTCTGCCACCGTTGCGATTAAAATTTCTTGTAATTCCAAGGATTGACGAATCCGGTTAGTGATTCGGTGCAGCAATCCTTCCCGCTCTAATTCTGACTGTAATTCTGGCTTTAAAACTTGCGTATTTTTACTGATGGTCATTTTTTCATCCACTACGCTTATAATATTTGTGCCTTTTTCCGCACTGTATCTATTTTCGGTGTACTGACTAAGTTCAGCCATACGTGAAAATATGGAACTTTTTTTAAAAATTAGTTTCTATACCAATCTGAAATGATTCGTGAAGGTGCGATTCCCGACTTCGAGAAAGAAGTTAGGATCTGAAGGTTTGTCTCACAACTAAAATAGGATTGCTATATATATGTTTTCGAGCGAGTTTGAAATCGGGTTTTAAAATAATGCTGTAGATTTAGGGATTTTTTAGAAAATGAGTTGCTAAAATTCTATCCAGCTAAGGTTTCTAACTTTCTCGTCAGTGCGATCGCGCTTGATGAAGATTTGTTAGCTTAAACTCTAATTGGAATCTTGATAGCAAACTCAGCCCCTTGACCGGGTGCTGAAGTACACTCCAACTGTCCCCCATGTTTTTCGGTTACAATTTGGTAGCTAATCGCTAGACCCAGCCCAGTCCCTTTGCCAACGTTTTTCGTTGTGAAGAAAGGATCGAAAAGTCTTGACTGAACCTCAGTTGAAATCCCTGAACCATTGTCAATTATTCGGATTTCTACTTGATTGTTCCCTGCGACTTTGGTGCGAATTAAGATGGTAGCGGGATTGCCTTTAATTTCTTCGATCGAGCGTTTATGATTAAACTCATCGAGAGAATCAATTGCATTTGTAAGTAAATTCATAAACACTTGATTCAGTTGTCCGGCATAGCATTCTACTAAAGGTAAGTTGCCATACTCTTTAATCACCTGAATCTCCGGGTGTCCCGGCTTATCTTTTAATTGATTCTGTAAAATTACTAGCGTATTCTCAAGACCCTCATGAATGTCAACGGCTTTCATCTCCGCTTCATCTAAACGGGAGAAGTTTCTTAGAGATAGAACAATTTGACGAATCCGTTCGGCTCCAAACTTCATGGAAGATAGAATTTTCTGAAAATCAAGGAGCAGGAAGTCGAGTTCGACTTCTTCGATATAGTCTTGAATTTCCGGGGTAGGATTGGGGTAGCATTGTTGGTACAACTTTAAGAGTTTGAGCAAATCTTCCAGATATTCATTGGCAGGAGTGATGTTGCCATAAATGAAGTTGACTGGATTGTTAATTTCATGTGCAACTCCAGCCACCAGTTGACCCAAACTAGACATTTTTTCAGTTTGAATTAATTGAGTTTGAGTTTGTCTCAACTCAGATAGAGTTTGTTGTAACTCTTGAGCTTTGTCTCGGTATTGGGTTTCAGCCTTTTGAATTTCTTCAAACAAGCGGGCATTTTCTAAAGCCGTGGCGATTTGTCCGGCGAGGGTGTTGAACGTCTCTAGATCCGTTTGACTGAAGCGATCGCTTTCCTTGTCTTGAATGTCCAGCACTCCTAGTAGCGCCCCACGAGCGACTAAGGGCACCACTGCGGAAGAACCCATTTGGATGGGTTTCAAGTCTCCTGCTAGCCCTGCACTGTCCTGTTTATCCACCCAGATCGTTTGCTGCTTTCGGGCAGCAAGGGCGACTAAGCTGCGATCGTCAAGAGACAGACAGGCGCTTTCATCATGCCCAAGCATACCCTGATTGCCAGAGTCAGCCCGCCGGATGAGTTGATTTGTTGTTTGATCCAACAGATAAATTTGCACATAGTGCAAGCCGAAGCGATTCTGCATAAGAGCGATCGCTTCGCGCAACAGCTTTTCCGGGTCTATAATCGCTTTCGACAGCTCGCTGACGGCAACCGTAACGTGCTGACTAACTTCCAGTTCGCGGGTACGCTCTTCTAAGCCTTGAAGCAATTTCCCGACTTGTTCTGCCATCCCATTGAAACTCAACGCTAGCACCCCAATTTCATCCTTTGATTGGATAGAAGTACGAGCATTGAGGTTGCCAGCAGTGAATTGAGTCACTGTTCCAGCGAGATTAATCAGTGGCTTAGCCAGTAGTTCTCCGATCGTAATCGCCGCGATAATGACTACACCTGCAATAATCGCAGCCAGCAACAGCGTGTCGCGGGCTTGGGCTTCGATAGGCGCTAGAAATACCGCTTTCGGTTGGACAAAAACCACAAACCACGGTCGCGTCTTTAGCTTGGTAACTGCTGCTGCGTTCGGCTCGTTGTTTGTAGAGGATAAGGCGGTTGTAAAGTAAGGGGATGTTGCAGCGTTATCTAGACCTTGCTCAAAATCAGGCAAATTTGTCGAAAAGTCTGCCGTTTTCCCCTTGGGCAACCGTCCTTCTGCTTGCAGAGCCTTCACTTTAGCCGGTGGGAGCGGTGTAACCGATTTAAAATTTAACTCAGGTGAGTTCCCGTGAGCTAAACGAATATGGTTTTCGTCTAGCAAAATCGCAAAGGAAGCGCTTCCTCTCACTAGGTCGGTATTTTGACTAACCAATCGCTGGACAGCAGCAGCGTTATAACGGATACGTAAGACACCGATAGTATTTCCCGACGCATTTCGTACCGGACTACTGAAGTACAAACCGATCTCATTAGTACTTGGAGAAAACACAATGGGCGAGACATAGGGTAAGCCAGTTTTAAACGGTCGCTGAAAGTAATTCTGGTCAGATTTATCTGTACCGATATCTGGTGTATAGGTATCAATTACATCTCGCCCCTGACTATCGAGCAGCGCGTAGGACGAGATATTCAAAGTATCTTTACGGCTGAGCGAACGTAAAGCGCCCTCGACTTCTGAAGCGATACTTTGTCTCTGGTTAGCAGGTAAACTTAAGTACTTGGCGAAGACTGGCAACTGAGCTTCAACCCGGACAGCATCCAGATTCGAGTTTATAAAAGCATCTATACTCAGGGCAGTTTGAGAAGCAGATGTTAAGAGGGTTTGGTTAGCATTGTTCGTCAGCGTCTTTTGTGTGGCTCGCTGATTCAAGAAGGCTAGTAATGCTAAGGGGAGGAGTGCCACACCCAGGAAAGAAAAAATCAGCTTAGTGCGTAGGGTATAAAGTTGGAGCTGTTTCACAGTCAATTTACCTTTTGTAACTGCTGCACAAAGGACGGATCGATTAGTTTTTGAATATCCGGCGCAGCGCTTAGCCCTCCGGTACGAGTATAAAAGTCGGCGTACAATTTGGCTGTATGATACAGCGACTCTGTTGTTGAACCTGGAGTAAATGCCTTTAAGTTGTCTTGCAAATTAGACAACTGGATGCCATCTGTTGAAATAATTTCAGGTTTGATATTGAGGGTTTTGGCAATTATTGCTTTGCTTTCTTCTGGATTCGCTTTCCAGTAGTCTTGGGCTTGGAACCAAGCGCGAATAAATGCCTTTATATCTTGAGGGCGATCGCGTAGCACATTGCTGTGAAACACGATGACATCTGGAATTAACCCAGGAGTCTGCTTACTGGTGAATAGCACTTTAGCCCCAGATTTGACTGCTTGAGACAAATGGGGTCCCCAGGTTTGTCCTGCTTGAATTTCACCACTTTTTAAGAAAGCTGGAATTGCTTCCGCTTCTATATTGACTAAGCTGACATCTTGAGTAGAAAGACCTTTCGTTTCTAGTATCTTAGTGACAAACAGTTCTCCAAAATCATTTAACTTAGTGCCGATCCGCTTACCCTTCAAATCAGCCACGCTTTTTATATGGCGCTGAGCTACCATTGCGTCAGCACCCGCTGATTGATCGGTGACTAAAACGATTTTTGCATCTGGGTTTTGCCCAAGCCTACTCATAACGCTACCTAATGGCAGCGCAACCCCATCATTTTTATTAGCACTGAAGTTAGACAGGGGTAGGAGATAGTTTTCTGAAAAAATGGGTTCGACTTTAACACCCTGCGCTTGGAAGAATCCTTTTTCTTGGGCGATCGCCATCGGAAACTGTCCAGCCCAAAGATTATAGCTGACCCTAAGAGGCAAAGACTGTGGGCTGGAAGTTACGGTTGTCGTGCCATTGCAGGCGGTGATTAGCACAATGCTGAGTAATACAAGAGATACAAAGCGTAGCAATCGAGATTTCATGCTAAAACCTGTTGATGTGTGTGACTGAATACGGTCAACTTCCTGGCTGCAACTGCTGCACAAAAGACGGATCGATCAGTTTTTGAATATCTGGCGCAGCGGTTAATCCTCCAGTACGAATCGAGAAATCGGCGTACAATTTGGCGGTATGGTACAACGACTCTTCTGTGGAATCTGGAGTAAACGCTTTTAAGTTTTCTTTTAAGGTGGACAGCTGAATGTTATCGGTTGAAACGCTCTCCGGTTTAATCTTCAGCCGCTTAGCAATCAGTGATTTGCTTGCTTGGGGATTTGCTTTCCAGTAATCTTGGGCTTGGAACCAAGCTCGGACAAATGCTTTTATCTGTCCAGGGCGATCGCGTATTACATTGCTGCGAAACAAGATGACATTCGGAATCAACCTAGGTGTTTGCTTACTGGTAAATAGTACCTGCGCTCCGGCTTTCACTGCCTCTAATGTGTAGGGATACCAAGTTTGTCCGGCTTGAATATCACCGCTTTTTATGTGTGCTGGAATTGCTTCCCCTTCTATATCGACTAGCGTCACGTCATCGGTAGTAAGACCATTGCTCTCCAGCATCTTGACAACAAACAATTCTCCGTAGTCGCCTAACTTCACGCCGAGTCGCTTGCCCTTCAAGTCAGCTACACTTTTAATATCGCGTTGCACCACTACGGTATCAGCACCAGCCGATTGATCGGTTTCCAAGACAATGTGGATATCTGGGTTTTTCCCAATGATGCTCATCACACCACCCAATGTTACGATGATGCCATCATATTTACCTGCACTAAAATCAGAAACAACTCCTAAATAGTTTTCTGAATACACAGGTTCAACTTCCACCCCCTGTTCTGCGAAAAATCCTTGTTCTGAAGCAATCTCCATTGGGAAATATCCAGGCCACAGATTGTAGGCAATTCGCAGTGGTGGAAGCTCAGGTTTAGAGGTTATAAAGGTTCTGCCATTGCAGGCTGTAACCAGGAAAAGGCTGAGCAAAAAAAGAGACGCAAAGCGGAGAAATCGAGATTTCATCTTGAAAAACTGTTGATGTTTAACTGCATGGAATAACGCTTTTTTTCTCGTTAATTTCCTGCCTGCGACATCTGCACAAAAGAAGGATTAATCATTTTTTGAATATCTGGCGCGGTGCTTAATCCTCCGGTGCGAATATAGAAGTCGGCGTACAATTTGGCGGTATGGTACAACGACTCGGTTGTAGAACCAGGAGTAAATGCTTTTAAGTTGTCTTTTAAGGTGTACAACTTGACACCCTCAGTGGAAATTTCTTCAGGTTTGATGGAGAGCGTTTTCGCAATCAGTGCTTTACTTTCTTCGGGATTTGCCTGCCAGTAATCTTGCGCTTGAAACCAGGCGCGAATAAATGCTTGAATGTCTTTTGGGCGATCGCGTACTACTGAGGAGCGAAACACGATTACACTCGAAATTAAGCCGGGTGTGTCCTTACTGGTGAATAATACTCGCCCTCCAGATTTGGTTACTTCAGATAAGTACGGTTCCCAAGTATGTCCCGCTTGAATATCCCCGCTCTTAAAACGTGCTGGAACCGCTTCTCCTTCTACGTTGACTAGGGTCAAATTATCGCTAGTCAAACCATGTTTCTGGAGCATTTCGCTGACAAATAATTCTCCATCACCTAACCTGACTCCGAGGCGCTTGCCTTTCAAGTCAGCGACACTTTTAACCTCTGGGCGAACTACTATTGAGTCAGAACCAGCCGATTCATCAGTTGCCATCGCAATCTGTAAATCCGGGTTTTTCTCAATGATGCTCATCAAGCTACTTACTGTGATGGCAACTCCATCATATTGTCCAGCACTGAATTCAGACACCGATTCTAGAAAGTTTTGGACATAGACGGGTTTGACTTTGACCCCTTGAGCTGTGAAGAATTCTTTTTCTTGAGCGATCGCGATTGGGAACAACCCAGGCCACAAATTGTAGCCGACGGTAAGGGGCTGAGTTTCTTTTTGGGAAGTCACCGTCGTGCTATTGCAGGCTGCGATCAGCACAATACTGAGCAAAAAAAGAGACACCAAGCGCAAAAGTCGAGATTTCATAGAAACTATTTTTGTGGCTAAACTGGGTTAATGCTGCCTTTATATCGTTGAACGATCGACAGCTTTACGAACGTTCGGTCTTAACTCTGGCGCTTCTATTGGCTCAAAGCCTTGTCATCCGTTGGTTTTTCTCTCGCTAACTCAGGAGTTGAGCGATCGCCCAAAAGGAAGACCTGCAATAATCAGAGTTTGCATCAGTACCCTTCTTAGAATTCCCGATTTTCTTCGGGTTTTCACCATCTGTTCTATATCTTTAGTGGAGGGTGTGGGGATCGAAGCGGGTCGATTCCTTAGCGCTAGAGAGCCAACAAATGTAAAACACCTTGGCGTTGCCATTGGATTTGAAGGATGTGACAACGCAACTTGGTATAAGTATTAAATCAGCACCAATCAACAGATTGCTCTTTCCCAGCGCGAACTGACAAGTCAGCGCTAGGCTAACGCCTCGCTTCGCTGTTTTCATGCCCAAAGGGCTGTACGCGATCTCAGCCCAGAGGTAAGCGTTTTTTGTCGAGTTGCAAGCAGTCTATGGATTTAAAATTCAGGGAGAATGCCCTATGACCATTTGGGTGAACGAACAGATCGATCCGTCTGGGATGATTCATGCCTGTATTGCCTGTTGTGATGAAGCGCAGGCACAAGATTGTCATGAATCCTACCAGCAAAATTTAACCGATTTCCAAAAGGAGTCGGGTTGGATTGCCAGATTGCGGACGGTTGATTCTTGGGATGAGGTGCCAGTGAATTCCCTGAAGCTGGATTAATTAAAGCGATCGCTAGGTAGAAAAACTGATTGGGTTAGGTATGCTTGGGCGGACGCAGCTTCCCAGAACTAATGGGAATGAGGATTTGGCTGAGGATTCGCAGTTGTTCTGCTGTACCCATGCAAATGAGCAAATCTCCCGCCAGTAATTGAGTTTCTCCCGTGGGACCCCCGATGAGGGTGCCATCGGCGCGACGAATGGCGAGAACTAAAGCGCCCGATTGCGATCGCAACCGGGCTTCTCTTAGGCTTTGTCTCACAACGGGACAACTTTGAGGATCGATCAGGAACTCTTCCATATAAAAAGCGCGATCGGTTCCCGTGAGGATACCATCCACAAAGTCCATCACCTGGGGTCTAAGCGCTGCTGCTGCCATGCGCCTGCCGCCAGTAATATAGGGGGAAACCACGGCATCAGCACCGGCGCGTTGCATTTTTTGCACCGCTTCTTCTGTACTTGCCCGCGCGATCGCTCGAATGTTTGGATTGAGCGTTTTCGCCGAAATCACCGTATAGAGATTTTCTGCATCCGAAGGCAGCGCCGCCACCAGACAAATCGCCCGTTCAATCGCTACCCTGTGAAGCGTGTCATCCAGTGTCGCATCGCCTTGCACCGCGATATAACCCAACTGTAGCGCCTCCTCTACCGGCTCCATCTGAGAGTCTATGGTCACAAACGCAATGCCTTCCGCCTTAAACTCTTTAGCAATCTGACGCCCGGTGCGTCCAAAGCCACAAAGGATATAGTGTTCGTTTAAAGAATCTACCAAACGCCGCCGCTGCCTCAGTCGTCCTCCCTCTTGAAAGTAGCCTTGAATCAGGGCTTCTGTAAACCGATTGACGATGTAACCGATGCTGACCACACCTGTTAAAATCAGGGCGATCGTAAACAAGCGACCGCGATTACCCAGCGGATTAGTTTCTCCATACCCCACAGTTGCTAGCGTGATCACAGTCATATAGGCTGCATCTGACCACGACCAACCCTCCACCAGCTTGTACCATAAAGTGCCGAGCAGGGCGACACCAAAGAGTGCGATCGCACCGCCAATCAACTCTTGACGAAGGCGTTCATATTTTTGCTCAAGTGCTGTCCGATCGTTGCTTACACTGCCTGTAGTCACCTAAGTCAATTTTAGAAAAAAATGTGGAGGATACCCTCGCAGGATAACCGCTCTCGACTTGTAAAGTGAAGCACAGAGTCAATATTCTTAGAGAGACAGCTATGTTTGTACTCATTGGTGGAGCCGGACTTGTTGGGTTGGATTTAGCGCAACGGCTGGTAGACCTGGGGCATACCGTCGCCGTAATTGATATCGATCCAAGTGCTTGCCGGTATGTCCGCGAACAAGTCGGCGCAATGGCATTTGAAGGCAGTGCGGTCAGTACCGAGGTGCTGCTAGAAGCCGGGATTCACAAAGCTGATGCCGTCGCAGCCGTTCTCCGTCATGATGCCTTAAATCTAGCAATGGTCACGCTTGCTAAACACTACGGCGTTTCCCATATTGTGAGTCGAGTGCGCCACCGTGATTTTGCCGAACCCCTACGCATTGTCGGGGCTTCTCATATCATCAGTACTGTTGATTTAGGAGTTTCTACAATGGTGAATGCGATTGAGTATCCGCAAGTAGAATCAATGATGCATTTTGAGCAGGGTCAAATTGAAGTTTTAAAACTCTCGATTCCCCAAAAGTGCTATGTTGTCGGTCTTACCGTTGCTGAAATCGCTCAAGAACCCCAATTTCCTACAGGCTCTTTAATTATTGGTTATCAATCCCATCCCCACATGGATTTAGAGATTCCCAACGGGAGTACAGTATTAGAGCCAGGAGCGACGATATTAATGGTGACGAAGCCAGGGTCATTACATCAAGCCATTGATTTTATTAATGGTTGTGCCTAATCATCTTCTAGTTTCATCAGTTGTTCATCAATTGTTTTTATTCGCCCTTGCACAATTTCCTCAGAGAGAATTCGCTGCCGGATCGCCTCATTTAGCGCCCCTTTTTCTGCCAAGAGTAATCGTCGTCTAATGGCGTCAAGTTTTGAGCGATCGCCTTCAACTAATTGTCCCGGACGACGATTATAAAGATTCCGCAGCGCTTTTTCTGCCCCGGCAACTTGCACCTGATAAACGGCTCGCATTTCTTCATAAACACTTTTTGGCAAAACCCCTTTTTTCAATAGACTATCCAATTCATCTTGAGCTGCCTTAGAAGCAATTAACTGAGCCTGCAATTCCTCAATTTGTTGGCGAGAATCTGAGAAGCGAGAGAGTTGCAACCGGCGTACAAACCAAGGTAAACTTACGCCCTGCCCTACGAGAGATAACAACACCGCACCAAACACTAAGGCGATCAACTGCTCTCGCCCTGGTAGTGTTGTAGGTAAGCTAAGGGCAAGAGCCATTGAAAGAGAGCCTTTGATATTACCTAAAAACAGGACGTGCTGCCAGCGCAATGGAATCGGACGGTCAAACCAACGCACTCCAGCCAACAGCGGATAGACAGTGAGGACTCGCGCAATTTGGTAAGCCAAAACGGCAAGCAGAACCGCTGGCAAAGTCCTCCAGAACGTCACCGGGTTTATTTCTACACCAATCAGCAGAAAAATAAAGGTATTGACTGCAAAACTGGCATAGTCCCAAAAACTTAACAACGCGATCCGATCGGAAGCAGACGTGCTGCGAGAAAGCCCAACGTTCCCGAAAATTAATCCAGCTACAACCACAGCCACAGCACCGGATACCCCTAAAGATTGCCCGATTTGAAAGGTTCCTAATGCAACTGCAACGGTTAGCAAGAGACTGCTAAGGGGATCGTGTAAACGAAGAAATACAGGGATGCTTAAATAGCCCAAGACTAAGCCAACGAGACTGCCTCCCACGGCAACAAATAATAGTTGTTGGATTCCTTCTAATACTGTGAGCGAACCTGTCGAATACACTGTCAGAATCAGGTTAAATGAAACTAGGGCGGCAGCATCGTTGAAGAGGGTTTCTCCTTCAACGATCGTGGAAAGCCGGGAGGGTACAGGTATCTCCTTAAAAACGGCAATCATGGAAACCGTATCAGTGTTTGCGAGAATAACTCCAATTAGTAGTGCCGGTATCCAATCTAGCCCTAGCCCAAATTTCAACAGAACGGCAATAATCGCCGAGGAAAGTATCGCCCCTGGACCCGCTAAAAGGGCAATTGGTTTAAACGTGCTTCGGAGACGGCTAACATCTGTATTGATGCCAGCTTCAAAGATGAGAATTGGCAGGAAAAGATTCAATACTAAGGAAGGATCGAGTCCAATCCGGCGAGAAAATAGTTCCGTGATTGGTAAACCTGCCAACACTAAACCCGTGACATAGGGAACGCGAAGCCGCTGTGTCACCAGGGCAACAACTGTGGCAATTAGCAGGAGAATAATCAGAATTGGGACTAACTCTGCAATGTTTGCTTGAGGCTGCTGGTTTGTTTGGTTAAGATTACCGAGAACAAACGGCTGCGGAAAGCACCAGACGGGGAGTTTTGCTAAGGACAAAAGATGCATCATCTGATTTAGCTGATTGGGACAAACAAAAATGAGGAGCGATCGCAACTTAAACTTTCCCAAAATCATCCTGTCAGACGAGCCGATTGGATCAAGTGCAATGCTCGCGGTCAATCTTAGACTCAACCTGGAGTCGCGTGGACGATGTTAACCGCCTCAGCTAACCTTTCGCAAGTAAGGCTGTTTCTGTTTTCTCAGGGTTTATAGTTCCCTTTAAACAGAACTTTTTGAAAATTCCCTTTAAGATTGCCAAATAAGGATAAAAAATTTCAGGAGTAAGCAGTGAGTCTAGAAACTCTGGTTGAAAATTCCTCAATTCCGGCAGAGTCAGGCGTGTCCGTTCCGTATGACCCAGAAGGCTTTGACGCCTCGGTGATGAGTACCTACGGGCGCTATCCCCTAGCTTTAGAACGGGGTGCGGGTTGCCGCCTGTGGGATAGCGAGGGGCGCGAATATCTGGACTTTGTTGCCGGGATTGCCACTTGTACCCTCGGACACGCTCACCCAGCTTTGGTGGAAACCGTAACTCGCCAAATCCAGACGCTGCACCATGTCTCTAACTTGTATTACATCCCGGTGCAAGGGGAATTGGCAAAATGGTTGATCGACCATTCCTGCGCGGATCGGGCGTTTTTCTGCAATTCCGGTGCTGAGGCAAACGAAGGGGCAATCAAACTGGCTCGGAAATATGCCCACACGGTCAAAGGGATCGAAAAGCCGATTATTTTGACGGCTCACGCCAGCTTCCACGGGCGCACGTTGGCGACGATTACCGCTACAGGTCAACCGAAGTACCAGAAAAATTTTGCCCCGTTGATGCCTGGTTTTTACTATGTGCCTTACAACGATATTGGGGCGATCAAGAATGCGATCGCTACCCTCGACGAAGGCGATCAAGGCGTCACCGCAATTATGCTGGAAGCCTTGCAGGGTGAAGGTGGCGTGCGTCCCGGCGATGTCAAATACTTCCAAGAATTGCGGAAAATCTGCGATGACAACGACATCTTGCTGATTTTAGATGAAGTGCAAGTTGGTATGGGTCGCAGCGGCAAGTTCTGGGGATACGAGAATCTGGGAATTGAGCCGGATATCTTCACGTCTGCTAAGGGATTAGGCGGCGGCATTCCCATCGGTGCAACCTTGTGCAAGAAACATTGTGATGTTTTTCAGCCGGGAGATCATGCTAGCACCTATGGTGGCAATCCCTTTGCCTGTGCGGCTGCGTTAACCGTCTGTCAGACCCTAGAACGGGACAATATTCTGCAAAATGTACAAGATCGGGGCGAACAATTACGAGCGGGATTAAGCGCGATCGCATCTAAATATCCCGACCAAATTAGCGAGGTGCGCGGCTGGGGTTTAATCAACGGGATGGAGTTGAAGGCAGAGATTGATTTAACTTCAGCCGATGTCGTTAAAGCAGCGATCGCCGACGGCCTATTGTTGGTACCTGCTGGTCCCAAAGTGATTCGATTTGTGCCGCCGCTGATTGTCTCTGCTGAAGAGGTAAACCAAGCGCTGCAAGCCGTTGAACGGGCAATGGCAACCGTAACCGCGTAGGAAATCGGAAAGTTTTGAGTTATGAGTGTTGAGTTTTGAACTAAGAATGCTAACTCAAACTCATAACTCTTTTAAGCCGCCTCTAGAGGAGCCATTGTCAACCCAGCGCGGCTGAGTTGCTCGTGGTAAAGTTCTGCCTGCTCTTGGGGACCCACCCAAACAATCGCTTGACCTTCAAAGTGGATTTGATAGGTGTGTTCCCAAGCGAGATCGCTGGTCATGTCAGGGATATACTTCACCAAACACTCGTGAACGTGTTCAAACGTATTGAAATCATCGTCTAACACGATCACTTTGTAATTAGGATATAACTTGCGGACAACTTGACTAGATCGTTCAGGAGTCTGAACAGGAGCTTGAATCGGTGCAGCGGCGGTCGGTAAAGTTATACCGGAGGCGATCGCGCCAACAGCGGCTGAAAGTCTCCTAGTCATAAGGCAGATTGCGAAAAGACCTTAACAAAATTAATTTACAAGTATTTTGCTCTATTTTAACAATCCTGAATCCCCGAAAGTAACAGGTTAAGTCAGAATCATCTTCGTTTCCTGTGACAACCAAGCAAAACCAGAGCGGGATTTGGTGCAAAGTTTTGGCAAAATGTCAACAAAACCTAGAAACCCTCTACCAGGAATTGTTCAAAGCGTTGTATAAATCCAACCGCCAGCTGTACCAAAGGCCATCCGACCAAACAAATTAAGGCCGAATTGCGAGTGCTGATATCTAACCCTTGGCGGACTGCTACAATCACAGCCAGCAAACTCCAAACGGCTAGCACCCGCTCAAGTGGTTGTCCGAACAAAGGAATCAGCGTTAAGAAATTCAGCACTTGCGGAGCATAGGCAAAGCCAATCGGAATCATCAAATCCCTATAGGTAACGTGATTTGGTTTTCGCCACTCCCCAATCTTCCAAATGGTAAGCGTCCAGAAATAGTAGCCTCCCACAATGCTCATCCCATCAATCAGAAGCGCCAGCAGCATTACGGGCAGCGTTGCCAGGTTAATTAATAAAATAACAGCACTACCCAAAGCATGGGACAGTGCTGCTAAAATCACAATAGTTTGGGCAATTCGATAGGTTTTAGGCGTATTTCGAGCATTTTCATAAAAATTTCCATCTAAAGCAAGTGCATTCCAAAGGGTCGTGCCCAAGCTTACTTTTGATTCCTCGCGGCTCACGTTGAATCCTTACTACTCACGATTGATGACAACTTTGGATAGGATACTGCGTCAGGGATGCCTCAGGGAGCCAATCACCAAAAAAATTCACTTCCTGACCGAAATTAATTGACGTTAAGACAGTAACAGTAAGCAACTAGATATTCTTGAATGCTGCGATTGATTTGGCGGATACTTGTATGGCTTCGAGGGGGAACCTTGAAGCTGTTGCTCCTAGCGGTCTTTATACTCATAATCTGGGGTATTACTTCGCCAGTCGGAACTGTAGTATGGTGGCTGGAACAAGGAGCAGAAACTTTAGGTTTGAAGAAAAACCAAAGCTCGATCTTGCCACCCAACAATGACTCAAATCCTGATGCCAAATCCTCCCCAATCAATTGTTACATTGTGTTTTTGACAGGAGTAGGAGATTTTTCTGCCAATGAATTAACACCGGGGGAAGAAGTCTTTTTAGACCGGATTGTTGAGAGTCATCCTAACTGCGTAGCCGTAGGAGATGTTTTCCCATACTCAGCAGAGAACAAGGGTCTAGGAGGACAGCGGTTATTAAGTCCCGTATGGCACTTTGCGAATCGAAATGGTGGGATGGGAATCGCCAGCGTGCTGATCAAAATCCGCAATCTCTGGCGATTTGCGATTTCCGCCGATCCTCGCTATGGCTCTATTTATAATCAGGGGATTGCCAATGCCATCATCGAGCGGATGAATAGTGGGCAGCCCATTTCCCGTAAAGGGGGTCAACCGCTTGACATCATTCTCGTTGGAACGAGTGGTGGCGTACAAGTTGCCTTGGGTGCGGCTCCCTATCTTAACCAATGGCTAGATACAAAAATCACTATCGTCTCTGTGGGTGGGGTCTTTAATGGGAGGTCGGGCTTTCAGGCGGCTCGTTTCTATCACCTGCGAGGGAGTCGAGACTGGGTTGAGGATCTCGGCGGTATTGTCTTCCCCTCTCGGTGGCTGTGGAACGTGAGTTCCCAATTTAATCAAGCTCGTTTGCAAGGGCATTATTCAGCCCGGAGCAGTGGCTCCCACGCTCACGATGGCCCTGAAGGTTATTTTGGTCTAGAAGTTGCTAAGCCGGAGGACATGACTTATGTAGAGTTAACCCTCCAAGAGGTGAATAAACTTCCTATTTGGTCGCTAGAGAAGCCAGCAAAGTAGTCATTGCGAATCGGGAATGGCTATTCCAATTAGCCATTCCCGATTCGCAAATATCATTTCCAATCTTCCCAATTCTGGTTGAAAATTGAGGTGTCTGGAAAGACAGTCGGATTGTTATTCTTATCCAATCGACGTTTCAGCGCTTCTAGTTGTGGTTCGGCGCGTGGCAGTTCATCCACTAGCTGATAAGGCGCGATCGCATTTTCTAAGGCAAAAGCGGCTGTCGTTCCAGCAGCAGCCCCCGCTGACCATTCAAAGGAATGCACTCGATAGGCAGCGGCGGCAATATGACTGGTAGCAATACTTTTCCCTGCCACTAGCATATTGTTGATTTTTTGGGGAATCATCGCTCTGAGAGGGATTTGGAACGGATAAGCTTGACCTGCACCCCGTCGTTCACCTTCCCGTTCGGTGTTTCCTGGAGCTTCTGCGGGGCTTTGGGTCATGCAAGGATGGAAGTCGATGGCATAGTGACCGATGCCTACAGCGTCGGGATAGATGGTGGAACGAGTGCGCCGCATAACTTGTTCCGGCGGCTTGGTGCCGCTCAGTACAGACGCTACTTCCAGTCCTGCAAGCGATGCCTGTAGTCTCCGATAGGTATCTGGTGACAATGTTTGACGGTAGTAGTCGTCTTTGTAGTTACGGCGAGAAATATCAATTTCCCAAATGCTAAAACCTTGAGGATAAGCCAAGGTGGGGCGTCCAATAATTCGCCGTCCTTCCCGCATATAAGGATACTTAGATAACCCATGCACCGTTCCCATTGGGGAATCTAACCCACTCAGGTAACGGTTATTGGGTTTCGCCTGCTTAACTCCTGGGCCAAGTTGAGAGTCGGTGGTTCCAGCAACCAGCCAGTGAAAATATCCCAGCGCGTTTTCCTCGCCTTTGCGGAGGGTTTCGGTTCGCAATCCTCCCATCCATTCTCCAGGCTGTAGCTGTCCAGCGGCTTGCAACTGGTCGCGAGTGTAAACTAAGTTATCTTCGGCGTTTCCGGGGCGGTAGTCGTTGCCCCAAGTCCAGTTCTGCATGGAGATGTCGCCGGGAGTGGGTCCCGTATAGGAGAGACCCCCGAATTTGGTTGTTTCTCCAGCTTTAGGACTCCAAATGCGTCGGTAGGTGAAGACTAGCCCAAAGTCCGCCAGTCGCTTTAATTCATAGCTGTAGTAGGGTTCATATTGAGAATAGAACGGTGGCGGGGTATGGGTTTGCGGTTTTTGGGTTGCCTCCATTGCAAAGGTGTAGGTAAAGCCTTGGGTGCAATAGCGATCGCCCGTTTCACTTGAAGAAGAAGGTTCCAGGTAAGAACGGGGGTCGATACCTAGCCGGTAGGGAACGTCAGCCAGGGCAATCAGTTCGCCGGTTTCTGAGGCGTCAACCACGTACCAATTTGGGGCTGCGGGTGCTGGCTTTTTCGCTGGCTGGGGTACAAAACGGACAATGGTTTTTTCAAACTGAGGCGAGTTCTCGTAGCGATAAGAATCCTCAATCGTTTGCGATAGCGGCAGCGTGTTGAGAGGAGATGCGCCTTTAGCTGGGCGATGCTGGATAGCGATCGCACCTTGAATCAAATTGCCCGCTTGGTCGATATTCAGTTCTTTGATTACCGTCGAGGGAAACCATTTCAGCTTGCCTCTGCCTCTTTTGGCAGCATCTTGCAATTGGTCGTACAGCAGTTTGTGAGCATCGCGGGGAAGAAAGCAGGATTCACTAACCCAACAATCGCCAGGATTGAGTTCTCCATATTTGCGATTGATTCGCTGTCGCAAGTCCAGGTAGCCGCGAGAATATAACAGCTTTTGCCGTTGGGTAGGGCGTTCATCCAGTGCGGAAGTTCCCTGTGCGGAAATTTGTCCTCCTACCCAGTCGGTAATTTCGGTGAGGCAAACGGTTCGCCCCGCCAATAAGCCTTCGTAGGCAGTCGCCGCACCGGAGAGTCCCCCTCCAACGACCAAGATTTCACACTCCACTGTTTGATCTGGGTTTCTGGGGGGTGCTGCCAAAGCAATTGGAGTGAATGATTCTAGCAATGTTAAGCCTAGAGTCAGGCTAAGGAGCGATCGCTTCATGTTTAGACGTTTCAGCTTCTACGTATATCTAGCTAGCTCTCCGACGCTACCACTCTCAAATTGTTCATTGCAAGCTTTTCTGGCGGCAGTCAGAACAAGCGATCGCTCTAGCCTATCCCGAAAAGGCGATAAATATTACTCTACTCGAATCCCCCTGTTGAATTAGATGGCGATTCAAGTCAGCCTCTGCACTTTTCTATAGCTAGCAGTGCAGCTAATTCCCGCTATTGGTAGTGCTTCGGATTTTGATTGCAGTAGCGCTGCGAATAAATCCTAATTTCCTAAGGGATCGGTGAATAAGCCTCTACCTAATGAGATGTTTTTAGTTCTGAAAATCCCTTACTTTAGCCTAGTTTTTAATTTCATTATCCTGTATAAAACCAAACGAAAATAGATTGCTTGCATTTTTATTCTGAAAAAATATTTATCAGGATTTAGTTGCAATTTAGAGCAATCTAGAAATCACATCTGATAGACACGGCGCTGTAATATGTTTTTTGGAATTTCCAGTGAAGCTACAAAGTAATCTTTAGCAGCAAGTAGGGTTTTAAAGAATGAATTGATACGATTAGCTCTCTCGGTAAGCAAACATATCTAAAGAGAGAGGTAGTTGAAGAAAGATTAAGCAGTATTAGTAGATGTATACCTGCTCAGATGTAAATGATCGCTGAGTTGAGAAAAAAAATTTAGTGCATCAAGACTTTCCTGAATTTGTTAGCTCTTTTTTGGCTAACGAACCTACGGTCAGCCCTAGCAAACAAAAGTATTTCCTGGAGATTTAACCATGATGAAACGAACAACAGCAACTGCTGCCCTTGTAGCAGTTGGATTATTTACGTCTCTGGGCTTCTCAGCCGTAGCTCAGACCACCCGCCCCGTAACGCCATCAACCCGACCGGCAACGCCGTCAAACCGACAGGCAACGCCATCACGGAACAGCCAGTTGACTGCCCTAGATAGGCAGTTTATTATGGACGCCGCCCACGGGGGAATGGCAGAAGTACAACTTGGGCAACTGGCGTTAGAAAAGTCAACCGACCCGAATGTAAAGCAGTTCGCGCAGCAGATGATTCAGGAGCATACACGGGCGAACCAAGAGCTGATGCAGTTAGCGGCTCAGAAGGGAGTCACGCCTCCAACCACTCCGGGGCCAAAGTATGAAGCGGCAATGATGCGGCTTCAGCAGTTGTCTGGAAAGAGCTTCGACCAAGCCTATATGATGGAGGGTGGGCTGAACGGTCACTTGGAAAGTGCCGCAGTGTACCAGCGTCAAGTTGGACTGGGACAAGATCCCGATCTGAAAGCGTTTGCTGGCAGAATCTTGCCAAGGGTGCAGGGTCATTTAGAAATGGCTGCTTCGATGACAGGTGCCAAGGTGGCTGAGACAGACAATGCGATGCCTGGAATGCCTGGTATGTCTGGGATGCAGATGAACCGGGGGACGCAGATGAACCGGGGGATGCAGATGAACCAGGGGACGCAGACAACCCCGAATATGCAGATGAACCGGGGAATGCAGACAACTCCTGGGACACAGATGACTCCTGGAACACAGACGACCCCAATGCAGATGAACCGTGGGACGCAGATGAACCAGTAACATTGAACCAGTAACATCGGGCAATACTATAGAGCGATCGCATTTTCCTACGGGAGAGTGCGATCGCTCTTGTTTGTAGAGACGCGATGAATCGCGTCTCTACAAACAAGGTTATTTAATCTACCATCCCAAGATGGTTTTAACGGAGGGAGCGATCGCTATTCTTTATGACTACGCTAAGCGAAAAATAAACGGGAAGCGGTAGGGTTGCCATCATCTTCCACGCTGATTATCTCGCCAGAAGATAGTGAAGAACCAAGCGATCGCGCCCAACACTAACAAAAGGGGTGTTAACCAATCGCCCCAACGCACATATAACGTCTGCGTTTGTCGCCGGTAAATTGTGGCTACGTGTAGCTGGTAAGTATTCATTTTAGATATCCACAAAGTTCTCCCGTGGGGATCTATCACGCCAGAAAATCCAGTATTCGTAGCGCGGACAGCCCAGCGATCGCTTTCAATTGCCCGCATCAAATCTTGAGCGTGATGTTGAGCCATCATTGATGAGGTGTAATGGGCATCGTTAGAGGCTGTAAGAATAAATTGCCCACCCGCAGCCGCCTGACGCCGGAACAGTTCGGGAAAGGCAGAATCATAGCAAATTCCTACAATGGCACGCCCAAAAGGTGTATCAAATATTTGATTTGTTTTGCCAGGAATTAGGTGAGCATCGAGAGGAGAAAGTTTGTCAATTAATTTCCCTAAAACTTTTTCAAAGGGAATAAATTCTCCTAAAGGCACTAGCTTGGTTTTGTCGTAGCGGCTAAAAGTTTCACCAGTACCAATAATCGTATAAAGACTATTTGTATAATCATTTCCCGCTTCTCCAAAGGTTCCTACCCAAGCAACTACACCTTTATCCAAAATTGCTTGTAAAAAAGAATCTCGAATCCAACTGGGTTGCGTCCATTGGACGGGTAATGCTGTTTCTGGTATTAAAACAGCATCAACTCCCTCGTCCGCTAAAGTTTTGTAGCCGCTGGTATAGCCTTCGATTGCACGACGCCAGCCAATCGGATCGAATTTGAGTTTATTGGGAATATTTCCTTGAATAATTCCTACTTTTAATGCAGTTTGGGGAGGTTGAATCAAGGGACGGCTATACAGCCCAAATCCGATTAGATGTAACGCTACTAATAACCCAGTCGCAATGCTTAAATAACCTGGATGAAGAACGAACCGTGTTCCCGCTTTAGGCGCAGAGGAAATACTGGAAGAATCTATTTCTTCTTTATATCTTATGTGTTGTTTGCGGTTAATCCATGCTTCGGCAATTAAGCCATTAACAGCTACAATTGCTGCGGTTACTGTATTAGGGCCAGAGATTTGACCAAGGTGTAAAATGGCTAGATTGTGAGGACTTTGGGTATAAGAAAGGGAAGTCCACCATAGCGATCCAGAACCCCAAAGGCTTTCAAGTCCGCACCACAAAACAATGCCAATCAAAAGACGAAGCAAGGATGAAGATGTTTTGCTTGCTGGCTTGCAGAGGAAAGCCAGAACAGCCGCCCAAATTGCAACTAATCCGGCTCCCCAAAGGGTGATGAAAGTCCAACAGAAGAATGCGATCGCTAAACTTGCCAGCCAGGGAACCCCCAACCATGTCATCGGGTGAATCCCGGTAATCCAAGATAAAGCAACGCCGTGATAGCCAATCCCCCACGCCAAACCAATTAAAAAGGGAGAATTAAAACTAAAAAATGAAGAAGTTTCTCCTCCTTTTTTAAGCTTCAATTCTCCCTTTTTAACGATTAAAATCCACAGAGGGGCTAAGGCAATCCAAGCTAGGGGCCATGCTTGGATAGGAGCTGTTGTCACCCCCATCAAGATGCCACCTACCAGAGAAATTAAAAATGCAGAATTAAAAATTAAAAAAGGTAGTTTCTTCATTTTTAATTTTGCATTTTTAATTTTTAATTCTCTACTTCTTCCTCATCATCAGTCGAGTCAGTCGAGTCAGTCGAGGGGGGTACTAATGCAACAGCAGCGATCGCATCATCTTCATCCAGGCGTTGCACCCGGACTCCAGTTGCCATCCGGGATTGCAGGGAAATCGCATCGGTTGCTTGACGGATGATAATGCCTCGGTTCGTCACCATCATTAGCTCATCGCCTTCATTGATCACCCGCAATGCAGCGAGTCGATCCTTCGGCTTCCGAAACTTTGTGGCGACTAACCCCATCCCGGCGCGATTTTGCAGGCGGAATTGGGAAACCGGGATTCGCTTACCGTATCCACCCATTGTAATCGCCAACACCCACGGCCCTTGACCATTGGTGATAGGGGCGTCTTCACTGGTTGCTTCCAATGCTTCCGATGCTTCCGACTCCTCACTCTCGACGATCTTCGCAACCACTTGACTTGGCAAGATATCCATGCTAATCAGTTCATCCGCATTGCGGAGAGCCATTGCCCGGACGCCTCGCGTGGCGCGACCGAGGGGACGCAGTTGCTCGTGATTGGTTCTAAAGTGAATTGCCATTCCTTGTCGCGATCCGATGATGATGCTATCATCGGCTCTCGCTCTTCGCACCCACCGCAACTGGTCGCCTTCTTCCAGGGAAATCGCAATCAAGCCATTTGCCCGAATATTGCCGAAAGCAGACAGTTCTGTCTTTTTGATGTAACCACCCTTGGTCAGCATCACCAGATATTCATCGCTGGTAAACTCTGTAACCGGCACGATGGAGGTGATTTTTTCGTCTCGCGGGATGGGCAGCATTTGCACAATCGGGATACCCCGCGCCGTGCGAGACGAAGCTGGGATTTGGTACGCCTTGAGGCAGTAAACGACACCGCGATCGCTAAAAAATAGAACGCTATCGTGGTCGCAGCAGGTGAGGAAATGCTCAACGCCATCATCCTCTTTCATGCCAGTGCCTTTCTTCCCTCTCGTATTGCGGCTTTGCGCCTCGAAAGTGTTGACTGGCATCCGTTTGATATAACCCTGCTCTGTTAGCAGAATTAAGGCTTTTTCGTTGGCAATTAAATCGGTGTCATCAATCTCACCTTCCGCGTGTTCGATGGTGGTTCGTCGCGGTGTTGCGAAGGTGGTTTTGATTTGCGACACTTCATTTTCAATGATTTCCAGGATGCGACTTTTGTTCGCCAAAATATCCTGCAAATCGGCAATTTGCGCTTGTAACTCTTCGTGTTCTAAGCGAATTTTTTCTGCTTCCAGTGCTGTCAGTCGTCGCAACTGCATCTGCAAAATCGCATCCGCTTGCGACTCAGACAACCCGTAAGTCTCCATCATTTCCGCTTTGGCGGTTGGGGTGTCGGCGGCTCTGCGGATTAGCTCAATCATCGCATCCAGGTGCAACAGGGCAATCAGCAGCCCTTGCAGCATATGGTCTCGCTCTTCTGCTTTCCGCAATTCGTAGCGGGTGCGACGGGTGATGCACTCAATCCGGAAATCTAGGAAAACGGTTAGGAATTTCTTGAGACTGAGTAACTGGGGTTCCCCATTTACCAGCGCCAGCATATTCGCCCCAAAGTTTGCTTGGATGGGCGTTTGCTTGTAGAGGTTATTCAAGACAACGCGGGGATAAGCGTCTCGCCGGAGTTCTACGACAATCCGCATGCCATCGCGATCGCTTTCATCCCGAATATCGGCAATTCCCTCTAACCGCTTCTCATTCACCATTTCGGCAATTTTCTCAATCAGCGCCGCCTTATTCGTTTGGTAAGGCAACTGAGTGATAATGATTGCTTCCCGGTCAGGACGCCCCCGATGTTCAATGGTTTCTATCTGGGCAACGCCCCGCATTGTAATCGAGCCGCGTCCAGTCGTATAAGCTTCCTTAATCCCAGAAACTCCCAGAATTTGTCCGCCTGTAGGAAAGTCTGGGCCAGGAATATACTGCATCAACTCCAGGTCAGTAATTTCTGGATTGTGGATCAAGGCGATCAATCCAGAGATTAACTCTCCCAGATTATGCGGGGGAATGTTCGTTGCCATTCCCACGGCAATCCCGGAAGAACCATTGAGCAACATCTGGGGAATGCGTGCGGGTAATACCAGCGGTTCTTGCTGGGAACCATCGAAGTTATCCCCAAAATCTACTGTTTCCGCTTCAATATCCTGGAGGAGGGCAACCCCTGTGAGGGCTTGCAAGCGGCATTCGGTGTATCGCATTGCCGCTGGTGGATCGTTGTCCACCGAGCCGAAGTTGCCGTGTCCGTTAATCAGCGGGTCGCGCATGGAAAAATCCTGCGCCATCCGCACTAGGGCGTCGTATACCGCTGTATCACCGTGAGGATGGTATTTACCCAGCACTTCCCCCACCACACGGGCACATTTGCGGAAAGGTCGATCGTGGGTAAGACCCAGCTCATTCATGGCGTAGAGAATCCGCCGGTGTACAGGTTTCAGACCATCCCTAGCGTCTGGGAGTGCCCTACCAACAATTACGCTCATCGCGTATTCCAGGTAAGACCGGGACATCTCGCTCCCTAAATCCGTGGGGATAATCCGCTCCGGGGAAGTGGTCATACTGTGAAAAAGCTCCAAAAGTATAGAAAAATGGCAGATAATATGCAAAGGCTTGCAATAAGTTCCGCCTTAATTCCAAATAATGACAAATTCTATTAAAATTCTATCACATTTTGGTCTTTATCAGTCATTATTTAAGGCTTAATTGCTGATGGAAGAATGGCGAATCGTTCGTGGTTAATAATGCGTTTTGCCACGAGTCACGAACAATCTTCAATTAGCAATCTTTTAACGGACTGTGGTTACTCTGCGATCGCTTCTTGCTGCGTTTTGAGTTGAGCCGTAATCAGAGGTGCTTTGGGAGCCAGAAAAAAGCCAATCAAACTGGCAAACAAGACAGGCGTTAACGGACTGATGTTCGTTAGTTTCGTCAACAGTAAAGTTGTACTTACGGGCGTCCGCGTTACCGATGCATTAAAAGCCGCCATAACGCAAATCATGGCAAGGGCAGGATTCAGTCCCGGAATCAACAGGGCGATCGCTTTGCCGATACAAGCACCCGTGAAAAAAATCGGGATGATAAACCCACCCCGCCAACCCCCTGTAACCGTGATCGAGATCGCCACCATTTTGGCAATCGCTAGGGTTAATAAGAAAGTCATTGAAAAATCTCGATCGAGGACTTCTGCTAACTCTTCGTGTCCAAAATAACGGGTGAGGGGGAAAAGAGTCGCCAAAAGGCCCAATCCTAACCCCGCAAAAGTCGTCCGCACATAAATCGGGCCGGGAATTCGAGCCAAAAGGCGATCGCATCCTCGAAAAATGCTCATGAACAGCCATCCGGCTATGGCTCCAATCACTCCGTACAGGATCGCCATCGCAAAATCATCAATGTTGTCGAGGGTGTACTGGGGAAAATGCCAAGTTGGGGCAATCCCCAGTTTGGTAATTGCCGCAAAAACTAGATAACTCGCGCAACTCGCCACAATCGCTGGCAGGATTGCTTCGTAATACTCCAAAACGTGTTGATGGTGCAAAATCTCTAAGGCGAACATGGCACCGCCCAGAGGTGCGCCAAATAAAGCAGTGAAGCCCGCCGCCATCGCCGCTAAACTCATCGATCGCAGGTCTTCCCCCTGCAAATTCAAGCGGTCAGCGACCCAAGTTCCCAAGGAGCCAGTGACTTGTACCAGCGGTGCTTCTGGGCCAGCACTGCCCCCAGCCGAGATGCTCAATAGGGACCCCAGAATCATCGAGGGATTTTTGGTCGCATCCAGGCGTCCGCCGCGAAAGTGGATATTATCAACAAGTACGGCAATTTCACCGGGATTCCCTAGAAAATAAATCACCAAGCCGATTAGCAACCCGGCAAGTGGCATCACCAGCAGTAGAGTCGGCCCTTCAACCCGGTTGAGGATGTGAATCAAGAACTCCAGAACGTTCCAGTACAACCCAGCGAATAAGCCACAAGCAGTACCGAGAACCGTCCAGCGTAAGACCCAGCGTGAAATCATCAGAGGATTTCGCTTTGCCAAGCCAAAAAGTTGAAGAAACCTCCAGCGTTGAGTGCGCTCTGGGGGGTTGGGCTTTTCTGGTGACACTGCTATTTCCTCCCTATTGCTAGCAAATAAGTAGTTTCTTTGTCTTAACTCTACAAATTGGCATGAAACTTATCTATTTTTAATAATAAATTGAATCAGAGCTTACAAAATACTTATGTTGATTATGCATTCAGTTACAGCGATTCCCATTCGAGTGGAATCTACTTAGCAACGCCAGGTGCAGTATTCTTTTTATATGTGGTCTTGGGGGCGCTTCTTTCTGAATCCCGATCGGGAGCGAAATATAAATAGCGGTGCAGTCCTACCAGCGACAGACAAGCGGTAGCGCAGGGCGGAAATCTGCTTGCTGTTGCTGCAACTCCCGATCAAAGCCAAGTTCGAGAAGATACTCCTCTCCAAGGCTTAAATCCACCAAGTTAGCATCAGCGATCGCTTTGAGTTCTGTAGAGGGTTTGTCTGCATAAGGACTCACGAATTTCACGCGAGTAACCTCGCACAAACCCGAAGTATGTTTCAAAGGTTGACTTTTGTTAATCTCAAAATTGTCTGGTCTTTCACCAAAGGACAGATAGAAGAGCATCGGCTCAGTTATTACATTGGAGTTCCTCCCCATAGGAATACTCAACAACTCTGGTAGATATGGTGGATGATACTCCCAGGTTGAGAAGGGAAGACTGCTGACCGGATGGGATGTCGATCGCAAACAAAACCCAAATGGGCAAGCACCCCGCTTTCGGTCTACCCATCGTTCCCATATATGTATCCCAGAAATAGGGGTAGATTGTGCCTCTTGTGAGTTGTGTACCCACAGCAATTCCAACATGACGTTATGGAAGAAGAAGCGACGATTGGCTGTACCCTGCCCCGGATGAAGGTTGGGCGTCCCTTCAGTTAAGCCAAAGGCTATTAAACCATCGGCTTCAGGAGCGTCAATATCAGTACAAATAAACAGATGATCGAGTTCAAATGCCATATTCAGGGATGCTGGTGAGTAAGATTTAAATGCAGCAGATAACCTCAAATTTATCAAGGTTCTGTTGCGCCCAAACACAGGCGATGCCTGGAATAGCCAGGATCTCTACAAGTTATGGGATATAGGAGATAGACAGCCTAGAAGCGATCGCTCCTGCCCAAAACCAGTCTGGTAGGCTGACAAAAGCTCGGAGTCACTGTGCGATAGGGTTTTGTCCTCTTGAACAATTAGCATTTAGCAATTTAAGCCTCAAGACAGTGTATGTCTCGCCGCAGACAAGATTAAGCTGAGTCACGTAAGCTAAACCTGTTTGGGCAAGTACGTATGAGTGCTGAAGAACCTAAAGAAGAAAACACGAATCAATCAGACGAAACACTAGAACCAGAAGTGGAGGCAGCGATCGCTAAGATCAAACAGCCTCCGTCAATCAACGAAACTCTGTTGAATGTAGAGCTAGGTGAACTGAAGAATAACCCGGCGGTGGCACCTCAAATGTACAACGAAGGTGAAGATTTGAGGGATGATTTGAAACGGGATTAAGCAAGGTGCAGATAATGCCAGAAAGCATTGATGCTGCCTATGATTGATCCTGGTGTTGCCAACCTTTCTCGGACTATGCTGCCTGTAATCTACTCAGATGAGTTTCTCGATCACGACACGGGTCGATCCCACCCAGAACGACCCGCACGCCTGACGGCAATTGTGAACGCTTTAAAAGCTGCGCCTTGGGCAGATCAAATTGAATGGCAGCTGCCAACGCCGGTAGAGAACCGAGCGATCGCGCCGATTTTACAACAAGTCCACACTCAACAACACATTGAGAAAGTCCGACAGATTGCCCAAAAAGGTGGCGGATATTTGGATGGTGGCGATACCCTTGTTTCTCCTCGGAGTTACGAGGTGGCAATGCTTGCAGCCAGCGCGTGGCTGGATGGGGTAGATTGCGTCCTTGCCACTAATAACCCAGCTTTTGTGCTGGCACGTCCTCCCGGACACCATGCAGAACGCAATTATGGCATGGGGTTTTGCTTATTTTCCAATGCAGCGATCGCAGCCTACTACGCCCTCGAACAACCCAGCATCAATCGCGTTGCTATCCTCGACTGGGATGTTCATCACGGCAACGGCACGCAAAATATTGTAGAAACCCACCCCCAAATTGCCTACTGTTCCTTGCACCAATCTCCTTGCTATCCCGGCACCGGACAAGCTTCCGAACGCGGTATCCACAACAATGTGCTGAATTTCCCCATGTTTCCAGGCAGCACAATCACTGAATACCAACCGCTTTTTGAGCAGAAGATTGTACCCTTTTTAACCAATTTTCAGCCAGATTTGCTGATAGTCAGTGCTGGTTATGACGCGAATGCAGATGACCCATTAGCTAGTATTAACCTGCAACCGCAAGATTATGGGTTATTTACCGATTATTGTCTGCAAGTAACTCGTCGCATTGTTTTTGGTCTTGAGGGCGGTTATGACCTCTCATCATTAGCGAAATCTGTTCTATCGACGATTGAGCGATGTTTAGTATAGGCTTTTGGCGCTCAGTTTTTGCCGCTTAAAATAGGACGGAGGACTGAAGGGTGAGGACTGAGTAACTAATCGTTTAAGTAGTTTAAACTCAGGGTCTTTACCTATTCTTTTTTTCAGCCTATTGCTCCTAAATGGACGCCATTTATGTAAGATTAGTGTTAAATAATTTTCAACCCCTAGGAGCGATCGCGATTACTCTCCAGGCTGTTTCCCACTAGCAAAACTTCTATTGTCGAGGTGGGTAATCGCAAATTATCTTACCATTACCCGCCTGAACTGACTAATTTAGCCGCAGGGAAACTGATACAAATTACGCAACTTTCTTGGTACGCTTCAACTGGAAAACAGTACCAAAAGCACCCACTACGATCAGACTCATCGTAGATGCAGGTTCCGGGACGGTTTGCGTATCTGGGTCTGGGGGAGTGACGACCACCTCGGAGTCAGAATCACACTTGCCGACAGCCTGGGACTGTGTGTCTGTAGTTTTTTCCCAAACTAGAGCATCACACCCGGTTTCGTTGTCTTTATAAGTTTCAAATGTAAGGGAGCCGTTAGGAAGAGTAGGTGGCATATCGTATAGGTAAAAAGCTCCAGCGTGCATATTCTTAACGGACTTAGAAACTGTATCAAATTCAAATTTAAATAAAGATGATAAAGTTGAATACTGTTGTTCGACTTTCCCCTGTTTTAAAAATGAAATCTTAAAAGAATTTAATTGATTTTTGCCGATTGTTCCTGAGTAAAGGGTGTCATCATAACTAAAAGAACCTAAAATCGTATACTCATCATTTCCAGCAAAGCTAAAGTTATAAAAACTGGCAGCTTTAGAAGGATTAGACAAACTAAGAACAGTAGCAGTAGCAATAGTGGCTGCAATCGGAAACGTGCTAGTAGCAGCTAACGCTAATTTCTGTATGATGTTAGATGTCATTCAATTCTCCCTGAGCGATTCACGTTTGTCATTACGTTTACTATTAAACTGTCATGAATCGCTCAACTACATCCTCCACTTGTATCGCCCAGTAGGGCGATGTGAGACAAACTGTAAACGTGCGTTTTGTCTCTTAAGCTGCTTCTTTAAAACAACTTCACACAAATTAAACGCTTGCTTCGTTTTGCTTCTTTTGATATATGAGATTCGTGTTCTATAATTTTCAGCTACTAGGAGCGATCGCTGCTTTGCACTGCAACGCTTAACATCACTTTTATCTGAGTCAGTCAAGCGTTGCGCTAGCTCCAAACTCCTTAACTCTTTCCACTCCAAGCAATCGGAGGACTGGGATAGGATGCCGAGGAAGAAGCACTAGGGCGAGTTTTCGTTTCTTCGTCTAAGACTTTCACAACTTTGTTGTAAATTTCTTCTGCCTGTTGCAGAGAATCACCAATACTGGTTAATCCCAGCTTGCCGAACTCGGAAAGACAACCCATGAGATGGAATACAGTTCCGGTTTCTGTACTGGTATCAAAGTGCAGCCGTTGGTGGGCAATAATATCCATCAAATCATTCGGCAACAGCCCTACATAACGTTCTTTTTGGAGGTTGTCGGTAGCAACATAGTATTTTGGGCGACCTTGTTGGCTGTAGAACAAACCCGTGGAACTGTCATAGCGACCGTTAGTTAAAAACTTGAGGGTCATAAACGGGTGGGTCGTCCCGCCCTTCCGCAAATTGATTTCAATCGCTTGGATGTCCCACTGCTCGCCAGATTTTTCGGGGTGATGACAGGCGATAAAGTCCACCCCAAAGCGTTCTAAAGCTCCTTTTTTTGCCAGGTTTCGCCCCACACGCAATCCTAAGTCCTGCAAGCGCAGGCGGTAAGCTTCATCGGCGGGGAAGTTGCAACCGAGATAAATCTGACCATCTGGGCCACCCAGAATTTGGTCGTGGGTGGAGAGAATTTCTACCTCTCCATTGGGGTCAATGCGACCTTGAACGCTAGGCGATCGCTTATGCTCTCCTTCAATAAAAGCTTCTACAATTGCCCCTAACTCTGGGATACGGCTGGAAAAATTTTCCCAAGTTTCTGCCTTGGCTTGAAAGCTCAAGGAAGAAAAGCGATCGCTGATAGCGGCAACCCTTTCGGCATGGGAGGCTTCTCCGGGTGCTACATTTTTGATCGGTCTGAGATCCAGTAGCGCATTCCCCTCGCCGGAAAATCCTTCATTGAGTTTGACAACCATCCGCTTTAACTGCGGTTGGCGTTCCCATAATTCGGCTGCGGCTACACCCAAGTCTTCTGCATTCCAGACACTGTCGCTGCCATCGGGATGAGGAACCCCACACTCGGCAAAGATTTTCCGGCTGCCGCTTTTGGTGCCCCAGGTGAGTAAATCAGGATCGAGCGCCAGAAGGGGAATGCCCATCTGTACTGCCAAATCTCGCTCTAGGAGTGTGGAATTGTAACAGATCATGTAAGATTTTTCGGGGCGCAAGGCTTGCCGCATCCGCTCCATCAAGCGAGGGCGCTCTAATATCTTTTGAGTCAAAGGTTTGGCAGAGGAATCGTAGGTGGAAAATAGTAGCAAGCGATCGCGTGCATGAGAAAACGGAATTCCCGGCAACAGTTGCAAGTAGTAATCAATCACAATCGGCGGTAACGGCTGTGAAGTTACATAAATCAGCCGCGTGCGCGGGTGTCGCAGGCGAATTAAAGAAAAGAGCAGCCGCTCTTCATAATTGAGAAAGCCCTGAATTTTGAGCAGTTCCCGCTGATCGAGGCTGACCGAAGGAATCACTAAAATATCGTAGTCATCGCTGTCGAACAAATCGACTCCCTGCCAGCGATCGCGCAGTTGGGCTTGAAGCAGTCGAAACTGTTCCGCCTGCTTAGAGGAATTCTCTACACCTTGCATTACCATAGACCCCGCCTTGCTCTCAACGCTGCCCCTATCAGCGATTTTACCCAGATAAGGGGGAAAATATGGGCTTTGCGACACAAAACTGTAATTCTGCTTGACTGATGGCAGCGAGTTGGAAACGAACAAACAGATTCCACCTCGGCTGTTTCCGAAAAAAATATACCCTCACTAAACCCGTAGATTTGAGGATAATGAGGGATTTTGATGAAGTTTAAAGTTTAGTCCAATCTACTTGGGAACCCCCGCCGTCAGTACCTCATGTCCTGACTCAGTAACTAACACATCATCCTCAATGCGGATACCAATGCCACGCCACCTGTCATCAATTGCCGGTTGCCCCTCGGCTGGTTCTACATCCAGTCCAATATATAGACCTGGTTCCACTGTTAGCACATGACCCGGTTGCAAACTCTGCCACACTTCTTCCCCATGCTTATAAACACCGGCATCGTGGACATCTAAACCCAGCCAATGTCCGGTGCGGTGCATATAAAAGGGTTTATATTTCTCCTCTTTGATAATTTCTTCAATATCACCTGCCAGGAGTCCCACATCGATTAAACCTTCGACCAAAACGCGCACTGCCGTGTCGTGACCTAAGTTGTAGGGATTTCCGGGTTGAACTTGCGCGATCGCCTGTAACTGCGCTTCTAATACAATGTCGTAAAGTATCTTCTGCTCTGTCGTAAACTTGCCCCCGACCGGAAATGTGCGCGTGATGTCGCCGTTGTAGTAGTCGTAGCAACAACCCGCATCAATTAGCAGTAACTCGTTATCCTGCATCTGCCGATTATTCTCAATGTAGTGCAGCACGCAAGCATTCGCGCCAGAGGCAACAATTGAGGGATAAGCTGGCCCCATTCCACCCTGCTTTCTGAAGATGTGTTCTATCTCCGCCTGTACTTCGTACTCGTAACGCCCCGGTTGCGCGAATTCTCGCGCCCAGTTGTGGGCTTCTACTGAGATGTCAGCCGCACGACGCATCAATTCTATCTCAGATGGACTCTTCACCAGTCGCATCCCATGAAGCACCGGATTGGTGTCTTCAATCGCAATGGGTCCCGTACCCCGCTTGGGATAACCCGCCATCAACCGCTGCCAGTGGGTGAGGATAGTCTCATTAAAAGCGCGATCGCGTCCCAAATGATAATAAATCCGGTCGGCTTTTTCTAAATACTGAGGTAGTTTCTCATTTAGTTCTGCAATCGGGTAAGCTTCATCCGCCCCATAGAATTCTTTTGCCTTTTCCACCCCGACCCGATATCCTGTCCAAACTTCCTTATCTCGTTCCTTCGGCTGGACAAACAATACAAATCGGTGTTCTGCATGGTGGGGTGCTAAAACTGCCACTGCCTCTGGTTCGTTAAATCCAGTTAAGTAATAAAAATCACTATCTTGCCGAAAAGTGTACTCAACATCGTTGTGCATGACAGCCACTGGGGCACTCCGAAAGATGGCAGTGCCGTTGCCAATTTTCGCCATCAACTGCTCGCGACGCGCTGCGTATTCTGCTTGCATAATCTCAACTACGTATCTTTGTTTTTCTAGGTGGTCGAGTCAGTCGAATTGACCAATATATTTTCAAGGTTATACTATGAGAGATTTGGTAACAAATCTTTATAGGGTGTACTCGAATACAACTCAAATTAAAATTTTCTGAATCGTTAGCGATTTTTTCAGGGGATTGGCTGCGCGATCGCTAATGACTGGATTCGACGGAACGATACTCCCGATCGACTCTTGCATCTATTAAATGAGAACAAAAATATTTCAGATAACAAAAAAACCGCTTCCATCTCGCTTAGCAATTTTACAAACGAATGATAGAGGCAACTATGACTCGCTTCCCCCTTCAAGAACAAGATGAAGTCACAGATTTAAAGGTCAAAACAGTATATAACGAAATTTTGTCTGAACTAGGGTTTGGCATCATTCCCAACATTTTCAAATCAATGGCGATAAATCCCGATGTGCTGGAAGGGAATTGGAAAAAATTCCGCGCTACCATCCTGCAAGGAGATGTGCCCCGCACCCTGAAGGAAATGGTGGGAGTTGCCATCTCTCAAGCTCACAACAGCCCCTATGCCCTCAACGTTCACTTGCATGGATTATCTGCTCTAGGAATGAGCGAGGAAGTTCTCCGGACATTGGTTTCAGACTTTGCTGCCTGTCCCCTCCCCAAGCGCGAAAAAGCAGTCATTAGTTTTGGCTTACTTGCCGGGACTAAACCCCAGGAACTGACCGCAAAAGATTACCAAAATCTCCGAGAGTTGGGGCTAGATGACTCAGAAATCTTCGAGATTATTGCGACTGCTGACTTATTTACCAGCATAAATCGATACACAGATGCGATCGCTCTCGAAATTGACCAATTGTAAATTGCCAGTTTTCTCGTGAGTCCGTATTTTCTTGAGAATGTCGTTCGTTAAATTTCAGGAAAAACAGAATCATCCCAATAATGGGCAATACCCATGACTCTTTCCCTCCGTTTGATAGTAGCAATGAGCTAGAAAAACAAGCTCGCGAACCACTACTGCTGATAGCCCGCCGTCTGCTTGCGGAAGCCCAAGCTCTTTCCAGCCGCATCGCCGCTGTCAATGAAATTGCGACAGCGATTAACCGTACCCTGGATATAGACGAGATTTTGCGGGTTGTTGGTAAACAAGCTAAATGGCTCTTGGATTTCGAGCATTGTAGTGTCTATATCTGCACCGATACCAGTTCTTGCCGCCTCGTAACCCTATTTGGCGATCCTGTAGAGTTGACTGCCACGATTGTCGCAGAGGACAGCCCTTTAGGTCGTGCAATGAAAACAGGTCAATCGCAACTGATTCGAGAAGGCTCTCCATCTGTTTTTCTGCACTCTTATGCTTCCCAAATATTCGTCCCCCTACAGAGCGATCGCCAAGTCATTGGTACTATCAACTTTGCGACTACCCAAGCCCACGCTTACACACTGGAAGATTTACGCATTAGTTATTTACTAGCCTTGCAAGTATCGGCAGCAATTCGTAACGCCAGTGGCTTCGCCCAATTAAATCAGCTATATGCCCAACTAGAGGCAGAAAAACGCAAATCTGAGCAACTGTTACTGAACGTACTTCCTGTACGTGTAGCCGATGAATTAAAACGCACTGGCAGAGTTAAACCCGTGCATTATGACTCTGCCTCAGTATTGTTTACCGACTTTAAAGATTTCACTCAATTAGCCGAACAACTTACTCCCGAAGATTTAGTCAATGAATTAGATTATTGCTTTTCTTGCTTCGATATGCTCATTGAAACCCACAAGTTAGAGAAATTAAAAACAATTGGTGACAGTTATATGTGTGTTGGAGGAATTCCCACTCCTAACCGCACTCATGCAATTGATGCTGTACTAGCCGCCTTACAAATTCAAGCCTTTATGCAATGGCGGCGGCTCGAAAAAATCAAAAATAATCATCCCTATTGGGAAGTCCGCATCGGCATCCACTCAGGACCCTTGCTAGCGGGTGCGATTGGTCATAATAAATTTTCTTATGATGTTTGGGGCGATACGGTTAATACTGCCTCCAGAATGGAATCCTGTGGAGTTTGTGGCAACATTAATATTTCAAAAGCCACGTTTGAGTTAGTGAAAAATTTTTTTGATTGTGAATATCGGGGAAAAGTCAATGCAAAAAATAAGGGTGACATTGATATGTATCTTGTCACCCGCCTCAAAAAATGCTTTTCCCTAGATCCCACCGGATTGTTACCCAATGAGGATTTTAATCAACTTTATGCGGCAATCCAATCGGGGCATCCTGATTAGTCATTAGCCATGCACTAAATAATAACTAGGGACTCATCACGCATGATTGTTTAAAACTTATAACTCATCACTGCGATCGCAGTGCCATTTTCTGGCAAATCCGTTGATTTAACCGTCAAAGTATCACTATTGACCCGACGCACCGGCATCCCATCCATCAATGCCAAAAATTCATCCACGGAGACAATATCGCAACTCGCAGCATCGGCGGCTTGGGTACGGTAATGCGTGGGAATCACCAATTTGGGATTGAGGACTTGTACTGCCTGCATGGCTTCCTGAGGCGTGTAGGCTTTGTCACTTCCGCCTACGGGTACTAACAATACATCGGGACGTCCCATCAGGATTTTTTGCTCAATATCAATCGGTGCAGCAGCACCGCCTAAATGCAGAATATTGATTCCTCCTTGCGTCCAACGCCAAGCCACGTTCGTGCCAAATCGGCGTCCACCGTTGCGATCGTGGTTAATGCTCATTCCTTGAATTTTTAGGTTGTCAACTTGGTAAACTCCCGGTTTATATAAAAACTGGGGATTCCCTGGCAACCCTTCCACCGCCCCTTCATCAAGTAATAGGCTGCTGACTAGCACTAAATCCGCCGGCACCTTCGATGAACGATACCCAGCCGTACAGCCCAGCTTCTGAAAGGGATTCGCCAAGACTCGTTTACCACTTCCAGTAAACAAAAAGCTGGTATGCCCCAGCCATTTCACAGAGACAGATCCACCAGGTGTTGCCGCCTGATAAGTCTGAAATCCAGAAGCCAAGCCTGTTCCTAATGCTGTAAGCAAACCCGCCCCAGCATAGCGCATCAACTGTCGCCGTTTCATCAGAATTTAGTCCTCAGTCATTAGTCATTAGTCCTTTGCTAATCGCTAATGCTTAATTGAGCGATGAACAATTAGCCATTAGCCATTAGCACTAAAGCGATTCCAGGAAGTTTCGCAGCAATTGCTTTCCTGAAGCCGTCAGAATACTCTCCGGATGGAATTGGACGCCCTCAATATGCGGATAGTTCCGATGCCGGACGCCCATGATGGTTCCGTCGTCTACCCAAGCCGTAATTTCCAGGACATCTGGGCAGCTGTGTCGGTCAATCACCAAACTATGATACCGGGTAGCGGTAAAGGGATTGTCTAATCCTCGAAATACGCCGACACCTGTGTGATGAATTGGAGAAGTTTTGCCATGCATCAACATGGGTGCAGAAACAATTTCACCGCCGAATACTTGACCAATGCCTTGATGTCCCAGGCAAACGCCCAAAATGGGTACCCCGGAACCCATCTTTTGAATTAACTCCAGGGAAATTCCGGCATCTTCTGGACGCCCTGGTCCCGGCGAAATCACAATTCCATCGGGTTTAAGCTTTTCGATTTGCTCAAGGGAGATTTGGTCATTGCGATACACCTGAATTTCAGATGCTACGGGCAGTTCAGCGCCAAGTTCTCCCAGATACTGCACCAAGTTATAGGTAAAACTGTCGTAATTATCAATAACCAGAATCAAATGTAAACTCCTTGTGAGTCAGAAGCCTTCAACTCAAAACTCAAAACTACTTAGCGCAGCATCGACTGAATCCGAATTACAAGGGGTGGCAAAAGCAGCGAACCAGCGACCAATACCGACACGAGTGCCGAAACCAGAACGGCACCAGCAGCACAGTCTTTAGCAATTTTGGCAAGCTCATGGTAAGCCTGCTTAACCGTTAAGTCAACAACTGACTCAATTGCCGTATTCAATAACTCCAGCGCCAACACTAGCCCAATTGTTATTCCAATCACCGCCATTTCGACTGCCTTCAACTGCAAAAAGACACCCAAACCAATAGCTAGGGTGCCTATAACTACATGGATGCGAAAGTTGCGTTGGGTAATAAAGGCATATCGAAGTCCGGCCCAAGCATATTTAAAACTAATTATTAAGTTCGGCGCAATTCGCCAAGCTAAATCCCGGTTTGGTTTCACTACATCTGAGTGGTTCAAAGAAGGTGTGGAAATTTCTTGAGACATGGCAAGGGTTTTACGGGGCTGAAGGGCATGAACCATCGCTCCGGCTGGCGCGTGGGCGAAACTTGAATCTAAGTACAGATGAAGGCTATTGGGTATAGCTAGGCTAGATAGTAAGACCAATAACCTGGAGTAAAGTTTCCTGCTGGTTCAACATTTTAGTCAGGCTATCTTCATCGGGATGATCCCAGCCGAGTAGATGAAGCAAACCGTGAGCCGCTAACCAGGCTAGCTCTGTTTTTAAAGGATGTTCCTGTTGTTGAGCCTGCCGAGTCGCAGTCTCAACGGAGATGACGATATCACCAAGATACAGAGGTGTATCCTCTAAAAAATCCATCGGCTGAGGACAGTCTACCTCTAAGGATGCAAAAGCTAATACATCTGTCGGTTTATTTTGATGACGATACTGGGCGTTGAGGGTCTGTATTTCTTTATCGTCCGTGAGGCGCAAACTCAGTTCATAGGCATCCGCTTGAGGAATATCTAGATGCAGCGTTTCCATCCAACGATGGAACCAAGTTTCCCAAGTTTCAGGTGAAATTTCTTCTTGGGCACTGGCATCTGCTGGATTGGACGAGAAGAAATAGTCTTGGATGCTAACTTCTATGTTTATGCCCATACAACCGGGTTCCGGATTAACGAGTCAGGTAAGAAAGACCGATCAGCAGCGCCACAAGACCAATGGTTGACAGGGCAAAATGTTTTAACGAAGTGCCTCCTTTTCGTACCATGTTTCGCATTGCCAGCTTCACGTAGCTGGGTTGAGGCTCTGTCGAGGCGGGTGTCGATTCAGAAATGGGTTCTGGAGTTTGTGATGCCGCTTGTGGCGTTGACGAGGAGTTACTCATAAGGATAATTACTGAAGACTCAAAAGTGGTTTTTCCAGCTGATGATAAGCCAGGGATAAACTTTTCTTCCAACAATGTAACAGTTTGTTTCGCAATTGATGGCAAATCACCGAATCAGCAAGTAAAGGACAAAGGAGCGATCGCTTTTGCGCGATCGCTCCTTTGTCCACCCGATGTTACTAATTTCTTGGTGTCTTGGTGGCTAAGTAACCCTCTCACTGAGGCTACCCTAAAGACCAAACGGCGCAGCTTTTAGGTAAGCTGATTTTCTTGGCGCAGATAGGCTTCAATGAACGAATCGAGGTCGCCATTCATCACATCGTTAATGGCAGTCGTTTCCACACCTGTCCGCAGATCCTTGACCATCTGGTACGGGTGGAAAACGTAGTTACGAATTTGGTTGCCCCAAGCTGCCTCTACCATATCCCCTCGAATGTCCGCAATTTCCTTGGCGCGTTGCTCTTGGGCGACAATCAGCAACTTAGCTTTGAGGATGGCAAGACCTTTTTCTTTGTTTTGCAGCTGACTTCGCTCTTCAGTACAGCGCACGGCAAGCCCGGTGGGAATATGAACAATCCGCACCGCTGTTTCCACTTTGTTGACATTTTGTCCACCTTTACCACCAGCCCTAGAGGTGGTGATTTCTAAATCCTTATCTGGAATGTCCAGAGTCACGGATCTATCCAGAGTTGGCATTACTTCCACTCCAGCAAAGCTTGTTTGGCGCTTGTCGTTGGCGTTGAAAGGCGATATCCGCACCAGCCGGTGGGTTCCTTTTTCTGCCTTCAGGTAGCCATAAGCATAACGCCCTTCAATCTCTAAGGTGGCTGACTTAAGCCCCGCTTCTTCTCCTTTGGAGATTTCCGCTAAGGTAACTTTGTAACCGTGGTTTTCTGCCCAGCGAGTGTACATCCGCAGCAACATTTCCGCCCAGTCTTGGGCGTCTGTGCCACCTGCACCGGCGTTAATGGTTAAAACGGCTCCGCTTTGGTCATAAGTACCGGAAAGCATCTGTTGCAATTCCCATCGCTCAAGTTCCTGATTGAGCTTGGTGATGTTGCTTTCAGCTTCCAAAAGCAGTGACTCGTCGGCTTCTAATTCCAGCAGTTCCACAACCGCCCTGGCGTCTTCCAGGCTGTTTTTCCACTGGTGAAATTGTTCCAAGTGGGATTTAAGGTCATTGAGTTCTTGGAGGGTTTTCTGGGCACTCGTTTGGTCGTCCCAAAAATCCGGTTGAGCCGCGACTTGCTCCAAGTCTTGAATTTTGGCAGTTAGAGCAGGAACGTCAAAGATAGTCCTGGGTTTTACCCAGGCGATCGCACAACGTTTCGACTTCGCGTTTAATGTCTAGGAGTTCAATCATTGTTTTGAGCTTTTTCCGATGAGCGCTTGGTAGTAAAGTTGCACTCTTTTCGATCTTAGCTGGAGTCTCTCTCCCAATCACTAAGACCTGAACAAAGAAAGCGAAGGAGAGGAACAGGGGAAGTTACCAATTATCTCTTACCCATTACCCCATTAAGATTGAATTTGTGGAGTAACTGCTGAAAGTTAAAGATAGTCTTGATCTTGATCCAGATGCTAAGACAACGTTTCTACTTCACGTTGGATGTCTATGATTTCCAGCATTGCTTTAGCGCTTTTTCTTGATCGCTGCTCATATTGCACTGCAATCAAATTTATCTAAGTTTCTTGCTAAATGTCCAGTCCCAAAAAAAGCCGTGGTTTCCCACGGCTTCAAGATGTGTGCGCTTAATGAAACTTTTGCCTGTTAGTCGCGGCTATTAAAAGCGATCAGCAACCGCAGGATAAAAATGAACAAATTGATGTAAGTCAGATACATCGACAAAGCAGCAGGCAGATATTGGTCATCGCGGTAAGCGCGGGGCAGGATATAGAAATCCACCACAGCAGCTCCGGCAAACAAAAACACGCCAATACCAGAAATGGCAATTTCTAGCCAGGTGGGTGTATAGACACCAAACAAAGACAACAGCAGCTGACCCACTAGCACCACAACTAGGGCAATAATACCTAGCTGTACTGTTTTAGTTAGAGCCATGCCGTCTTGCTCCGACAGATTGGAGCCAATCTGTCGTGCAGCAATAAAGGTAACGCCACAGCCGAGGGCGGCAAAACCAATTCCTGCCACACCGACCCCTGGTGTCCTCAGAGCCACGAATATCAATCCGCTCAGGGTATAGCCCGACAACAGACTGTAGGTAGCGAGGAGGGGCAGAGCAACGCTTTTCTTGCCATTAATGGCAACGTTTTGGGCAACGAAGAAAAGGGCAAATTCTGCAACCAGGGCAACCCAAAAGGTTGGCATGAATAGCCCTGGGTTGGAGCGAAGAACGCCAAGACCCCCGTAGGTGCCAAGTGCAGTTAAGACAAGGCCACCGCCGACGTAGGGGAGGGCGTTGGCAATAACGTTGGGGCCAACGAGTGCGTGATTTTTAGCCTCACGCATCGCTTGACGGAAGTTACTGGTGTTACTCATGAAGCTTCCTCAGAAATATTACGAGTCATTTACATTTATGCGATCGCCAGTCTAATTCAATTGTGACGTAGAGCCGGAGTCCTTAGAAGGGTGGGTTTCACGAAGCAAACGCTTACGGTTTGTTTTTGAAGTAAGGATTAGTTTTTGGCTACATCAAACTGCAACTTACGTATATATGCTGACATTCCTGGAGAGGCTCTCTGTGAGTTCCGTATTCCAACGATGGTTGTTGAAAGCGCCTATACAGAAAATGAATTCAGTTAGACGAAATGAAGAGATAGCGATTTCCCAATCTCCCAAACGGGGTGGTTTTACAGAGGCTTTGACAATGGCGACTCAATCTTCTTGCAGCTCCGATTCGATGGAACTTTTGATTGCTTACTATAAAAATCCATCAGTTGAAGTTCGCAATCAACTGGTGCAGTTGAATGCTGGACTGGTTCGGAAGATGGCTCATCGAGTCAGCTATCAGTGTGCGGAACCTTATGAAGATTTGGAACAACTCGGCTATCTCGGTTTGATTCGGGCGATTGAGCGATTCAATCCCCATCAAGGTTATGCTTTTAGTTCCTTTGCGGTTCCTTACATTCGCGGCGAGATGCTGCATTATTTACGCGACAGAAGCGGCGTAATGAAAATGCCTCGTCGGTGGCAGGAAATCCAGCAGGAAGGACAAAAGGCGCGAAAAGAGTTGGCACAAACTTTAGGGCGATCGCCAAAAGAAGCTGAAATTGCCCAAGCAATTAAAGTATCTCTAGAAGAGTGGAGTGAAAGCAAGGTTGCGGCTCAAAACTGCCGACCATTAAGTTTAGATAGTGTCGTTTTTGAGCAGTCTGACTTTCAGGTGACGTTGGCGGAAACACTCCCTGACCCTCGCTATCAATCTTGGCAAAGTCAAGAAGAAGAACGGCAAGAGCTGGAAGGGGCAATGAGTTATTTGGACAACAAAACTCAAGCAGCAATTGAGTTGGTGTTGGTACGAGATCTTCCTCGGAAAGAAGCGGCTAAGCGAATTGGTGTCAGCCCGATGACGGTGACACGGCATCTTCAAAGAGGAGTTGAGCAGTTGGTATCGCTGTTGCAACCTCAATCAACCGAGCGTTTGGCTAGTTAAAGGCTTCCTGGAAAGAATTACAAGCAAGACAGCTTGTTTGGGAAGTAGTCGCCAGTTAAAAATTAGTAGAGAGTTTGTAGAGTGGTATATACCACTCTATTTTTTTAGGTGGCATAACGCCTGAAGGCGTTCGGCTACATTTTCCCCAAAGCTACCACTGCATTCTGCCCTCCGAAACCAAAGCTGAAACAAAGCACCTGTTTAATTTCACCTTGACGCGGGACTTTAACTAAATCTAAATCAAATTCTGGTTCCTTTAACCCCACACACGGTGGCAAGATTTGATGCTTCAATGCCATTAGGGAGAAAGCGACACCTAAGGCTCCAGATGCTCCCAATGTATGACCTGTGGCTCCCTTAGTAGAACTGACTGGCACTGTTTGAGGAAAGAGATACTGAATTAAGTGCGCCTCATTTTGGTCGTTGAGCTGGGTAGCGGTACCGTGAGCGTGGATGTAATGGATGTCCGCAGGGAAAAGGTTGCTGCGATCGCAACATTGTTTGACCGCCGCGATCGCGCTGCGACTTCCCGGTTCTGGCGCATTAGTATGATAAGCGTCCGATGTCAAGCCAAATCCCAGCACTTGACCATAAATCCGTGCTGAGCGACGCTTTGCCAATTCTGCGGATTCCAGTACCAAGACGGCTCCCCCCTCTCCCAAGGCTAAGCCTTCCCGCCGCCGATCAAAAGGATAAGCGCCCGTTTGAGCTAAAGCGCCCATCTGCTGAAACCCTGCCAGGGTCAGCGGTGTAATCGATGATTCCACGGCTCCAGCAATGACTTGCTGACAGTGCCCAGTTTCCAAGAGCGACGCTGCTTGCGCGATCGCCCAAATTCCAGTTGCACAAGCCGCCATTGGTGCCAAGACTGACCCAGTTGCCCCGATTTGACGAGCGGCTGCGATCGCATTCATGTGGGGCAGCGTCTCCAAAAAAGCCTGGGTTGGCAGGTGTTTGTATAGCGGCGATTTTACTGGTTCGGCATCCCGATAAAACTCCCGCGCCAATTTCTCCCAAGATGCCTGATAAGAGCGACTCGAACCAATGACGACTCCACAATCGGGCAAAGGCGAAACCAAACCAGCATCTTCCAGCGCCATAGCGACAACCCGCTGAGTCAGGGTTGCTAACTCAGCGGGTTGTTTCCCTATCAATCCTAAGGGCCGGGGGGCAAGTTCTGGAAAGGGTTGATGCAACTGAATGCCAGATTGACCGGCGATTAAACGTTGCCAGCTCGTCTGCAAGCTGTTACCCAAAGCCGAGACTAAACCAATCCCAGTAACGACAATCTCCACCGATTACCCAGCGAATCGCCAATTGCTATTTCTTGAGATTTTCCGCACCTTTGGTCACCTTAGCCGATTCAATGCGATCGCCCTGCTGAATCTTGTCAACGACCTCCATCCCCTTGGTTACATAGCCAAAAACAGCATAGTCACCATCCAAGAACGGCAAATCGGCTAAAGCAATGTAAAACTGCGACGAAGCCGAGTCGGGTAAAGATGAGCGAGCCATTGCGACAGCGCCACGAGTATGTCGCAACTGCGGGGGTTGAGAAACACCCGCACTTTTGAGCGTCTCGCTGAGAACGGGTTTTTCCGCCCCTTTGGGCTTAATTTCGAGGGGAATATAGCGTGCTTGACCCGTCGCTGGATCGATAAAACCGCCCATCCCCAGACGTTCTGTGGGCACATTCGGGTCTTTACTTTGCGGATCGCCACCCTGAGCAACAAAGGGTTGCGGTTGCCGCACTACGCGGTGAAACACCAGTCCGTTGTAGACACCTCTTTGAACTAAATCGACGAAATTCCCAGATGTAATCGGGGCATTAGTGCCATCGACTTCAATCGTAATGAGCGAGCCTTTAACCGTCATGTCTACGGTAGCTTTACCTGCTAGGCGGGGCAAACTGCTTGTTTTGGGACTACTCGCTGGAGTGGCAGATGCTGAGGTTGTTTCAGTTGCTGAGGGGCTGGTATCCGAGGAAGTAGCCTGCTCGGTCGTACATCCCCCCAACATCAGTCCTGCGATCGCAAAAAGTAATATAAACCAGTGCCGGATTTGTCTCTGCATTTTCATTTCCCCTAATTGGTAGCCAGAGCTACTGAATCATCTTATGCAGATATTGGAAGGCTCAACCAAGAATTGTTAGAGACCTTCAATGGGCACTTCCAAGAAGCGAGCCAGTTGGGCACCCTGATTTTCCAGCTCTGACAAGGGTAGAGGTTCCCCAACTCGCGTCAGGGGAATATCACGGCGTCCTTTGACGCGCAGATAAATCGACCGGCGTGGGTTGAGACCTTCTTTAATTTCCACTCGAATTGCTTGGACATCTTGTATGCGACAGCCGACTTCAATTTGGCGGTTTTTGCCGAGGAAGCCCCATCGAAAGATGCGAACATATCCGGTTTCTTGATTAAACTCGTTGTAACCGCCCCCTACGTCTAAAAGAATCATCATCCATAGATAGAGCGCTACGAGTAACCCAGCCAACCCGTAAAGTCCCATGACTATCCCTTGGGGGATAAAAAGTAACTTGGTAGGGTCAGCAAAAGGGAGAAGATTGACTTTTGTGTAACTTGAAATTCCAGCCAATAAAAAGCCTGTAGCTCCCAAGGAGACTACGGTTGCCCACCAATAGTTACTCAAACGACGAGAGCCTAAAACCTCTTGACGGAGAACGCGGTTACTTGTGGATGTTGTCGGTGCAGCCATGAAAGAAAACTCTGTGTTCGCCAAAGTTGTTAAGGAAAATTTTTAAGATCGAACTGATTCAGATTATCTAGCTTCCCAGGGATTTATGCTATTGATTTAGCAATCTAACTGAGCCAGAGATTAATGAGAAGTACGTGTCAGATTGTAAAAATTCTGATATTTTCTTATCATAGAGGACACGCGCTACAACCCTAGGGTTTTACTTTGGGGACAAAAAGCGCCCCATTCCCAAATAACAGTAGCCTGAAACCCCTCACCAGGGCGACAGGTTAGTGGAAATTGACACGCAGGGGAATCAAGCGAGTGTGTCTATTGAAGACAGAACCCGGCAAACTTCTCCAAAATATCCCACTACTGTCTGACGTGGGTCGTGTCAAATAAATAATGTTAATTGCTCAAGTTCAGACGATTTGACGCAATAGTAAGAGGATTTGAAATGACCATTGCAGTCGGACGCGCGCCAAGTTCAAGAGGGTGGTTTGACGCCATTGACGACTGGCTCAAGCGCGATCGCTTCGTATTTGTCGGCTGGTCCGGCCTACTGCTATTCCCCTGCGCGTATCTGGCGCTAGGCGG